>NZ_JBSTYP010000010.1:0-103134 GCF_054052405.1 Aeromonas aquatilis
AAATGTCTCGGATTCAGGCAGCCTGTCAAGGTATTCGAAGAGTACCGTCAGGCGGCATAGGCGAGTGTCGCACTTCGAAGTTGAATTCGCGGTTCACAGTTAATTTTCGGCAACGCTGACCAATATCGCGCATGGCACAGACCATGCGGCTCCGCCCATACATTCATTGACCGCCTGACGGGTAAGCCAGCCCGGTCAGAGATGACCCGATCGCGCCCGCCATAGCAGGATGGCATGGCGCTACCGCGTTATTAATGGGTCCGGTTTCGTTTGTTTAATTTTTGATTATTTTAAATCCAGCACCATCAGGGAGTTTTAAATATGTCAGCAAAAAAGCTGAAGTTGGGTGCCTTTATATTGATGATATTAACATCGGTATTTGGCGTCACTAATATCGGGATCGGCTTCTATCGAATGGGATATGCCGCCATTCCGATGTTCGTGATCGGCGGTCTGTTCTTCTTCATTCCGTTCATCCTCATGATGATCGAGTTTGGCACCGGCTTTCGCAAAGAGGCGGGCGGTATCTTTACCTGGATGCGCCACTCGGTCTCGACCCGATTCGCCTTTATCGGTCTGACCATGTGGTTCGCCTCCTACGTCATCTGGATGTTTGGCAAGGCGCTCTCTATGTGGGTGCCCCTCTCCTTCATGCTGTTTGGCCGCGACATCACCGTCATCCCGGTCACCCTGGGCAGCGGTATCGACTTCGGCCCCTTTATTCTGGGTGTGGTCGCCATCACGCTGGTTGCCACCGTCACCAAGCTCATCACCCTGGGTAGCGCCCGCTTCGCCAAGGTGGCGGCCATCGGCGGCCTCTCCGTAGTGGCGCTCAACGTGTTGCTGCTGGTCGGCGGCGTCTTCACCTTCGCGGTGAGTGGCATGACTCTGCAGGAGCCCTTCACCCAGGCATCGCTGACGGCCTCTCCCAATGCCGCTTTCAACGACATCATCCCCTTCCTCGGCTTTATGGTGTTCGCCATCTTCGCCTACGGCGGGGTCGAGGCGATGGCCGGCGTGGCTGACGAGCTGGAAGACCCCGAGCGCGATCTCAAGCGTGGCATCTTCCTCTCCGGCGCCTTCATCGTGCTCTGCTACATCATCGGCTTTCTGGCGGTCGGCTCCATCATGCGCTGGAGCGATTTCCCGGCCGAGGGGATCACTTCCCTCTCAGCCCTCTTCATCATCATGCTGGAGCTGGGGCGCCATCTCGGTGGCGAGTGGCTGGGGCAGGTGTTCATGCGCTTTGCCGGATTGGGCATGTTCCTGAGCTATCTAGGTGCCTTTATCGCCCTATCCTATGCGCCGCTGCGCCAGTTCATCACCGGCACCCCGAGCTACTTCTGGCCGGAGCGTTTCCAGCGCGAGAACGAGAATGGCGTGCGCATTGAAGCCCTCAAGGTGCAAGCCTGGGTGGTCTGTCTGTTCATTGCCGCTAAATCCATCTTTACCCTGATCAACCCGGAAGGGGCCGCTGCCCTCTATGAGCTGATCATCACCATGACCAACGTCGGCATGACCCTGCCCTACATGTTCCTCATCTACGCCTGGTATCGCTATCGCAACAACCCGGCGCTGGGCAAGGACCTGATCTTCTTCAAGAGCGCGGGCTCCGTGCTGCTGGCAACCATCATCAGCATGATCCTGGTCGCCTTCGGCAACGTCTTTACCGTGGTGGCCCCCTTTATCTCCGGGGATATCTCCACCGGCGTCTGGACCATCATTGGCCCGCTGCTGTTCGTGGTGATCGCCATGCGCTTCAAGATCAAGCAGGAAGATGCCCACTAAACGGTAAGCAATGCTCCATGCCAATCGGGACCGTTCTGGTCCCGATTTTTTTAGCGCCGACTTCTGCTCACCATCACGTCCAGCCCATAGTTTCAATGCAGGTGGGGACTCCATGGAGGCCCGTTTTACACTCTCCTCGCCGTCAGAGCGCGCTCAACGCCGTAAATTATCAATATCAAGGTGAGAATGATTGTGAAGCGCCAGTTCACGACATATAACTTAGCGAGATATCCCTGTATTTCGTCCGGTAGAGCTGATCATGATGATGCGTTCCCTCCTTCCCCTGTTACTTGGCGCAGTCATACTGCCGGCCACGATGGACAGTGCCCATGCCAACCCCTTTTCCGCCAGCAGCAAGAACAACAGCGGCTTTCTCGAGCGGCGAGAGATCCCCAATCTGAATTCTGCCGCCTTCGTCGTGGCCAATCACAGGACTGGGGAGGTGATCTCCGAACACAACGGCAACCGGGTAATGCCCATCGCCTCTCTCACCAAGCTGATGACGGCGCTGGTGGTGCTGGATGCCAACCTGCGTCTCAACGAGACCCTGACGGTGACCAATGCCGATATCGACCGAATTAAGGGCACCGGCTCACGACTGGCTATCGGTTCCAGGCTCAGCCGCGCCGAGATGCTCCATATCGCCCTGATGTCATCTGAAAACCGCGCGGCCTCGGCGCTGGGACGCAACTACCCTGGCGGCCAGCGCGCCTTCGTCGAAGCGATGAATGCCAAGGCCCGCATGCTGGGGATGTGGAGCACTCACTATGCTGACAGCACCGGTCTCAACCCGCGTAATGTCTCCACCGCACAGGATCTGGCCAAGCTGGCCGTCGCCGCTGCCGCGTATCCGCTGATCCGTCAATACTCCACCGACGATCAGAGCTATGTGCGCACCAACAAGAACCAGATCCACTATCGCAACTCTAACCGCCTTGTGCGCGAAGGGCAGTGGGAGTTCACCCTCTCCAAGACCGGCTATATCCGCGAGGCGGGCCGCTGTCTGGTGCTGGGCACCAAGGTCAATCACGAACCGGTGATCATGGTGCTGCTCAATGCCGAGACCACCAACGATCGGGTCGCCGACGCCAAGCGGATCAAAACCTGGCTGGAGAGCTCGGGCAGAACCACCCTGGCAGCCAACCAGAGCAGCATGCTGACTCACCAGTAAGCTCGAGATCCCCAACCAAGCGAGGCGCCAGCCTCGCTTTTTTTATCTGCATGAGCGCGCCCAAAAAATGGGAGCCAGCGCCCGCTACAGGTAACACCTTCCGCCATCCAGTTACAAAACGTAACTACTCAACAGCGTGATTCACACTAATAGAATCAATTGGTTGTAACCTAGCAGCAAGAATTTTAGCGTGCCATCACAACCCCTGTAACGACGAGCCACCATGCGTATTTCCAGTATCGAGTGCGGGCGGGTACTGGCCATTCTGGCCGTGATGACCATTCACGTATCCCCCTTCGCCAATCCGTTCAATCCCGCCCTGTGGGGAAGTGGATCCTGGCTCTGGCTGAGCGGCACCATCAACCAGTTATGCCGCTTTGCCGTGCCGCTGTTTTTCCTCTGTGCCGGTTACTTTCTGCAGCCGAGACTGAGCCGCGAAGCGCCGCTGACCGTGGCCTGGCGCTACTGCCGCCCCTTGCTGCTGCTCTGGCTGGTGTGGAGTCTGATCTACCTGCTGGTGCCCTTCAATCCGCTGGATGCAGTGCAACAGAGTTATCTGGCCTCCCTGCACGGGCAGTGGCAATTCCAGCTCGGCGACCCCCTCAACGGCTGGCTGGTGGGCGGTATGATCCACCTCTGGTTTCTGCCAGCCCTGGTCATGGCGGTGGCCCTGCTGGCACTCTGCTACCGGCTTGGCAGACCATCGCTCGCCCTCTGGCTGGGTCTTGGCCTCTACCTGCTGGCGCTGCTGGGGGGCTCCTATGCCAAGCCGCTGCTGGGCGCCGAGTGGCCACTGCTCACCCGTAACGGCCCCTTCTTCTCCCTGCTGTTTGTGGCGCTTGGCGCCCTGCTGCGCCAGCGTCAGTGGCAACCGGATACCCGCACCGGCTGGCAACTGCTGCTGGTGGGCGTGGCGATCTATGGCTGTGAAGCCTGGGCGCTGCTGCACTTCGCCGGGGTGCCACTCACCCGCCATGACTTCCTGCTCGGCTCCCTTCCCTGGGCTATCGGCCTGTTTGGCCTGCTGCTGGCCAACCCCGAGTGGGGCAAGGGCAGCTGGCTTGAGCGCCAGGCCCCCAAAGTGCTCGGGATCTACTGCCTGCACATGATGCTGGTGGTCTGGCTCTTCGTGTTTGGCCCGCAGGGCGCATCCATCCTGTGGGAGATTGCCAAGGTGCCGCTGCTGCTGGGATCGTCTCTGCTGGCCTATCGCCTGCTGGCGGCCCTGCCCCTCACCCGCCGACTGCTGCGCACCCACTGAGTCCGATATCCGGCCCGACACATCGGGCCGGATATCGCTTCACATTTCGTCCCTTTCTCTTCCGCTACGCCCTTTTTGCTCTCGCTTCGTTCTCGCCGCTTGCTGCAATGGCTTTGCTTTTCAGCCGAGCGCCCCCGACCGCAGACCCCGTCCCCAATCCCCCCTCCATTTTCACCTTGCCAGACAAATGAAAATCAATATCATTGGCATCCCGCTTTGGCGGGTCAGGCTAATTATAATTAAATCAATATGTTCGAGCCGTCAGGTCGACATCCAAAGAGTCAATATTGAATATGCAGCACCCTCACTTTCGCAGAACGCTGGTCTCGCTGACCCTGCTGGGCACCGGCTTCACTGCCCAGGCCGCCGATGAAACCATGACTGTGGTTGGCAAACGATCCCAGCATCAGGAAGTTGCCACCGCTACCCGGACCAATACGCCAGCCAAGCTGGTGCCCCAGACCATCGACAGCGTCAAGGTCAGCGAGCTGACCGCCTTCGGCCAACCGACGCTGAGTGAAGCCCTGAGCGGCATCCCCGGGGTCAACGCCAGCGGTGATACCCGCTTCGACGGGGTCAATATCCGCGGCTTCAGCGCCAGCAACGACTTCTATCTCGACGGGTTCCGCGACGACATGCAGTACACCCGGGATCTCGGCAACATCGAGCGGGTGGAAGTGCTCAAGGGCCCGGCAGCCGTGCTCTACGGCCGCGGCAGCACGGGGGGCATCGTCAACCGGGTCAGCAAGAAGCCGCAAAAAGGGCAGGAGTCCAGCGTCACCGCCCGGGTCGGCAGCTTTGACAGCCAGCGACTGGCCGCCGACCTCAATGGCGAGGCGAGTGAGCAGGTGCAACTGCGCCTCAACATGGCGCAGGAGGACAAAGATAGCTTCCGCAACGGCGTGAAGAGCAAGCGCACTCTGCTGGCCCCTTCCGCCAACTGGGAGATCAGCGACAACCTAAACTGGCTGGTACAGTACGAGCGCAACGAACATGATCGCACCCCGGATCGCGGCATTCCCGGGGTCAATGGCCGTCCGGCCGATGTGCCGCGAGAGTATGTCTACAGCGATACCAGCCGCGACTTCATCGATGACGTGGCACAATCCACCCGTTCACGCCTCTCCTGGGATATCAACGATCAGTGGCAGTTGCGCCAGCAGCTCGGTTACTCCACCCTCGACAGCCAGTTTGACAACACCTATGTCACCAGCGTCAAAGGGGATCAGGTGACCCGCGCCCGCTGGCAGCAGGATCTCAAAGCGAAGAACCTGATCAGCAACACCGAGGCCGAAGGTCTGTTCCAGACCGGCCCGGTGGAACATCGCCTGCTGGCCGGCTTCGAGCAGAACTGGCAGGAGCGCACACCCAAGCTCTACCAGAACGCCACCGCCATCCCGTCTGGCAACCTCTACGACCCGGGCTCACTGCCTACCTACAATGGCGCCATGAAGCTCTCCAGCGACGCCAAACACAAGGTGCGCGGCAATGGCCTCTATCTGCAGGATCAGCTCAGCCTGGGTGACTGGCATCTGGTGGGCGGACTGCGCCGTGACGACTTCACCGTCACCAGTCGCCGCTACGACCTCAACAAGGAGGAGAGCGTCTCGGTCAACAGCCTGAGCCCGCGCCTCGGCCTGGTGTGGAATCCCCTCGAGGATCACGCCTTCTACACCTCCTACAGCAAGACCTTCACTCCGGTGGGCGGCGAGCTGATCGGCATCACCCCGGGTGACAAGAATAACGGGCTGGAACCCCAGCACACCCGCCTCTACGAAGGAGGTGTGAAGAGTGACTGGCTGAACGGCAAGCTGGCGACCACCCTCTCCCTCTATCGACTGGAGATGTACAACAAGCGCACCAAGGATCCGCTGGATCCCACCAAGGTTATCCGCACCGGCCTGCAACGTACCGAGGGAGTCGAGCTGAGCGCCCGCGCCGAGCTGACCGACGAGATCTACCTGCGTGGCGGCTTCGCCATTCAGGATGCGGAGCAGGTCAAGGCGGATGCGGATCTGCAGGGCAAGCGCCCGATGAACGTCTCCCGTCAGAATGGCCAGTTCTATCTCGGCTACAAGAGTGGCGAGCAGGGCTGGTTCGGTGAAACCGGCGTGACGGCGGTGGGCGATCGCTTCGCCGACAACGCCAACACAACCACACTGCCCGGTTACGCCCGCTTCGATGCGCGCGCCGGTTATCGTTGGCAGCAGTGGCAAGCCGAGCTGAGCGCCGAAAACCTGACCGACCACGAGTACTTTGTCAGCGCCACCAGTGCCAACCAGATCATGCCGGGTACGCCCCGTCAGCTGAGCCTGACCGGAACCTACCGCTTCTGATCTCTGTGACAACCACCCCGACTGGCCAGCCCTTGCTGGCCAGTTTTTTTATGAAGCAACCACGATGAAACGCAGAAGAGTTCCCCTTCACAACAACAAATGGGTACGCCGCCTCCATGCCTGGGCAGGCTTTTTTACCCTCGCCCTGATGCTGATGTACGGCATCACCGGCCTCTGGCTGCAACACCGTGCCGTGTTGCCCATTCCCGGCCCCCACACCGACAAATCGAGTGAAGAGATAGTGCTCAAGGCGCCGCTCGCCAGCCCGGAGCAGTTGAAAAGCCTGTTGCAACAGCGCTATCCCGAAACTTTTGCCGATGGGCGAACCATGCTCACCCCGGCCCAGACCTTGCCCACCCCGAACGGTTCGCTCACCCTGCCCGCCAAGTGGGAGATGCGTGGCGTCACCCTCAGCCAGAGCGTGGCCGCCAGCTATGTTGAGGGTACCCTGCTGGTACGTACCGACCTGCAACTGGCCAACTTTGCCGCCAGCCTCAACCGGCTACACCGCGGCATGGGCACTGGCCTCGGCTGGCAGCTGTTTGGCGATATCGCCGCCCTGGCCCTGCTGCTGCTGGCCCTCACCAGCCTGTTTATGTGGACCAAGCTGCACGGTACACCCAGAGCCATCATCGTGCTGACGCTCGCTGGCACCCTCGGTACCCTGCTGTTTGCCCTGCTGGGATAGCGCAGCAACCTCGCACCTGCATACTCCAGCATTGCCAATGCATGAAAAAAACGTAATAGAAACAGGCCGCTGGCGGTGATGCCGTCAGCGGCCACATCAAAAAACTGAAATAACGGAGAGCGGGAAAAGAGAAGGGATGCCAAGTGGTAACGGGAAGTACTGCCAGCTCAACAGTAACGCCCCAACGCGCAGAAACGCCAAAGAAACAAAAGGCCATCATTGCTGATGGCCTTTTGTCATGAATTTGATGGTCGGGGTCTCTATCGAATCGTGAATTTATTAATATGATTTTAAAGGAAAATTCTAGATGTGAATTTTTCTTATACCCCCCAAAATACCCCCACAATGCTCTCGCTGGGAGTGTATTCGATAGATGATCAGCAAGCCTACTTCCGCTGGAACTACGGAGTAAACGTCGAAATATCTCGGGAACTTACTTGCTGCCTCGAGCATAAGCATCAAGTTGTTGTCCGTTTTACAAAGCCTTGCCGCTCGGAGTTGTTGTCTGTTTTTCACTGCCAGGCACCAGCTCCGCAGTTTTCCCAATGCCAAATCCCCCTGCAGCACTTTGTATCTCAGATGCGGCCAATATTGGACCATCCTTTGTTTTTCGTTTCTGCGCAGTCAGCCCGTGCGCAGTTTTGAGGGAAGTGCGCAGAAAAGTACGCAGTTATCGGGGTAAATTGCGCAGTTTCCCAAAGGTACAATTCCTCTCCATACCTTGCGGTATAAGGCTCTAACGCAAATTGCGCACTCCATTCTTGCTCACACCGTTGTATTTCGTTTTTGCGAACTCAGCAACTGCGCAGTTTGGGGAGAAGTGCGCAGTTCCATCTCGACTCTTCCTACCAGGCAGAATCCCCTCTAGCCCTTGTCACACAGGACTTGAGCCCAATATCACGCTGACGCCTCGGACATTTCTGCGTAGTCCCCTATGCGCAAATAAGTGCGCAGTTTGCGGCCAGTGGTGACGGGGGTATCGACAAGTTTGCGAGGGGTTATTGTCATGGTTACTCGGACACTATCGGGGAAGCCATAACACAAGGGGCGTCAATAATAACTTCGGGCAGTGGATCGTTGACCAGCCTACCCCGTCGAAATGACGGGGTAGCGCCTTATGTCATTCTTGGTGTATTGGTTTTTGGGAGGTAAACATTTGTTTGATCCACTCGCTGGTCTTATCTGGATCAGCAAGCAGTAGAGCGAGCGGCACGTGGTTAGAGCAAAACGCGATCTGGCTGCTCTCCTTGCTCTGCTGCCATTCTGGTTGAGGGAGGGGCCAGGGCACAAAGCGCCATAGCTCATCGAAATGCTTGTCACTATTTTCCAGACAACGGAACAGAGTCACTTCCACAATGGCCTGGCCATTAAGTTGCAAAGGATCTGGCTGGCCTTTTACTCCGGCACGCAACGAGGAGGTGCGGCGAAAATCGTGATCGAGATAGAGCCGGAAGACCAGCGTCTTATCACCTTGCTGTGCGGTATCGCCGTCCCAGTCACGGTAGGCGTGATTCGATGCAAACAGTGGCAGATAGTCCCATGCCCAACTGCTGGAAGGGCGGGTTCCCGAGCGGCAGGGGCGGCTCGTTTCGCTGGGATCCCAGTACCAGAACTCGGCGTCCAGCGCCTGACTGGCGATCTGATCGAATAGCGGGAGGATACGCTGGTAGAAACCGGCTGCGAGTCGGTGGGCTTGTTGAAGTTGGGTAACCAGCTGGGTGGTCTGTTCAAGATCGTGTTGCATGGCGGCATCCTTAGCCAAAGTCAGTTATTCAAAAAAGAGAAATCGGGGCGAGAGAGGTGCAATGTCCCGGCATAGTCGAGCAGAGCAGCCCAACCAGTAGGTTCAACCGGTGGGGGAGTTTCCCGCTCAGACATCACCTTGTAATCCAGGTCCAGCGGCCCTGCGTAGGCAAACAACGGCGCCCATTCAGGCACCACCGGGGCCATGCCAAACAGCTCAAACGCCTGCAGCCACTCATCGCGAATGGCGCGATCCTGACGGCAGGATTCAAACTCGGAGGCAGTTTGCAGATAGCGGCGCAGTGGCTCCCATTCACGCAAGGTCATCTGGACAAAGCGTTCGGGCAGCTCTGGGCGAATCAGCGGGGCGACAGGGATATTGCCGAGCGCAACGTAATAGAGCCGGTCTTCATAGTCATCAAACTCGGCTTCGCTGACCACAGCATTGACCTGTGCCAGCCACTGCTCCCGATACTGGTCACCACCGAACGGGGGCTTCACCTCGATAACCACCAGAGCGTCGTCAAAGTGGAGCAGCACATCGGGCTCGACATAACGGCGATCCTGCAGCGATGCCAGTTTTGGCCACAGCTCCAGCCGTTGAAAGGTGGCCGGGTCTAGCGGATTGTCACCGAGTAGAAAGTGCAGCACGGCACGCAGAGCACCGTCAGAGAGGTGGGGCAGACGGCCGAAGAAGGTGGCGGTCAGCAGATCTTCGCTGCCTTTAAACAGGTCGCGCCAGCGCAGGGATTCCCCTTCCCGCTCGATACGCCCAGCCTTGCCATGCAGGATTGCATGTAGCATCGCAACTCCTTGTAATATTGATATTTCAAGCAGGCTCTCACGTAGCTGAAGAGCCTTTGAGATTCTGCTTTAATACCCATTCAACTACCACTCTATCCGTCACAAAATGGGGTAAAAAAGTTTGACTGAATGGAGGTTCCCCCCTATTCTTCTTCGCAACACGACCCCGGCCTCTTGGTTGCTTCGCAACTTACGCTGGGGTTCTTATTTGGTGGATTTACCACCACTCCTGCCAGTTCTCTATGTACCCCATGTTTGCCAACCCCAGCTTACGCACCGACTTTTGTGTGGGGAACGTCAGCAGATGATCCCGCAGGCGCAGATGCCACTGGGTATTCGGGCAAATAACCTTGAGTAGATGCCGTGTGATGGCCAGCAGCACGAATGGCTTGGCCAGCCGCTCATCATCTTTTGCCAGGAAATCGCACCATTGCACCTCTCTTGGCTTTGGCAACCTCACCTGCGTCGTCACGTTGCGGTTCCAGAGGCGGCTATGATGGGCGCAGATATTGCGCAGGTAACTGAGGCCGTAGATCCAGCTGGCAAACACCTGCCAGTCCAGACCGTATTTGCTGGCGATATGCTGCTGATCCGACACCTTCATCATGCCGATCAACTGCGAGATAGCGCCAAAATCAAATACCTCTACTGCTACCCAGATCGGCAGTTCCTCACCATGGCGCTGATGGTAGTGGCGCACAAAGTCCTCTTTGGAACGCTTTACCAACCCCCGGTATTTCTCCATCCACGCCTCAAAGCGGGTCTGGTGACTCCCCCTGAATGCGGGCTGCCGGATAAAACTGGGGTGGAAGTAGCTGCGATCGAGGTGAGCAAAGGTATTTCGCTTGCCAAGGAGATAGGCAAGATCGACCCGCAAGGCCACCTCGATCCGCTCCAGCGCATCCACTACCAACAGGCGCAGCTTCTTGTCGAATAGATAGAGCTCCACCGCATCCAGCAGATGGGTATCGGGGCAAAACTGGTCCGTCGCCCGGGTCTCCCGCTTGCTTTCACCCTCAGCCGCGGGTTCAAAGCGGCGAAATGGGTACCAGTAGCCGCTTAAACGGTAATAGCCAATCCGCTCCAGATAGCTCAGTGCGGCATCCCGGTCGGTAACAGTGATGCCGCGCTCAATCAGCTGATCCAGTTGCTGTTGATAGCTAAGCCAGGGGCGAGCGTAGGGCATCAGGCAAGGGCTCCTTCCACCAGCGACTCGGCCAAGGCAAGTTGGGTCTGCTGGTTGGTTTGCAAGCGGACTTTCAATTGATCACAGAGGGCTATTAATTGCTCTATTCTGGAAATAATACGTTTCATTTCCTCTATAGGAGGTAAAGCTATAGGAAATTCATTCATAGCTTTCAAACCTAAATTTTTAATAGTACTACCAGTAGCTTTCGAAAATGCATAATCAGTAAAGTACGACGACTCAATCACCCTTTTGAAGTAAACCTTAGATAATAACCCACATAGATTGAAATAACATGCGCTTTTACCTAGAACTATTTTTTCACCAGCGTAAAATCCCACTTTACCCAAGGAGCCATTTATAGACACCAATATCGTTCTATCGGTCAGATTTTTTTTGTATTTTTCAAACTCAAGTTTGTTAACACGCTTTGTATCCGGCTTTATTGTTATTCTACCATTATCCAAATTATTGCCATTTACAAAGAAATAGTCACCATTTTCATCATAACTAGGAGTGCCATGAAGCCCATCTCCTAAAAGTGTTACTAGTTGCTGTAACCTTACCCATTTCCATCCATTCGGTAGTTCAAACGCCTTTTCTTCCTCAGTGAGGACGGACTGCGGCTTCTGCTTTTTGATTTTTCCCTCTTTGACCAGCTGGGCCTTTTCGGCAGCTATGCGCTCCAGTAGGACGGAGGCGGGTTCATCACTCGGGTCTTGCGGCACCAGCTTGCCCATCACCGCCAGTTGCAGGATGGTCTGTTTCAGGGCGTCGATGCTGGCCTCAGTGGTAAAGAGGGTATCGAAATGAGTGCTTAGCCGCGCCCAGCTTTGCACCAACTCGTCGGCATCGGCACAGTCTGTCAGCGTAGCGAGCAAGGTCTCCACCAGCGTCTGATGGGCAGCCAACTGTGAGTCGCTGCGCTGCTCCAACTTGTCGCAGAGAGCCATAAGCTCATCCACTTTGGCAACGATGTGGTGTTGCTCTGACAATGGAGGTATAGGAATAACAAGTGTAGATACAGCACTTGTACTTAATTCAACTTGCTTAGTTGAGCCGGAGACAAGGGATTTCTCATGGCCTGGTTCAATTCGATTTTGGACGCCCGGCGCTGCGATATAGCACCATAAGAAATTGCAATCAATTTCGAGCGTTCTAATCACGGTCACATGAGAATCTGCAACTATTTTTTCATCAGGAAGATTATCTAAAATATTTACACGACCCACGGTACCTGTACCGGTGGAATTCCAAAGCAAGTCGTTTAGTTGTAAGAAACGCTCATTTTGGTAACCATTAACTGATGAGTCAGAAATGAACCGCGCTTGAGAGGCATCAAAGCCAGACCACTGAATACACTTCTGGGAAATGACTTTAACAGTACCAACGTCAGCATAATCAGGCCCTTTTCCTCGCTGGATATATGATGTCAGATCTTGTAGCCGAGACCACTCCCACCCTTCGGGAAGTTCGAATGGCTTCTCTTCCTCACCAATTTCCGACAAGGCTTTGGGCTTTTTAATTTTGCCCTCTTTCACCAACCGCGCCTTTTCGGCGGCAATGCGCTCAAGCAGCACGGAGGCCGGTTCATCGCTGGGGTCTTGCGGAACCAGTTTGCCGCGCACGGCCAGCTCCAGGATCAGCTCACGCAGCTTTTTGATACCAGTAAGTTCCAGCTTGCTGTTGCTGCCGCGCCCTGCACTGCTTTTGGAGCGTACAGCCGCAGTCCAGAGATCCAGATGGTCGGTAATCAGATTCTCGATCGCCACTATGCCTGCCCCCCTTGCTTGGCCGCACCTTTGCCCAAAGCATCGCCCAGAATGGCTTTTAGCTGGTCACGCAGGGTCTGGATCTCGGCATGTTCTGTGGCATAGCGCGCCAGCAGCTCGTCGGGGTCATGGCTTATCTGCTCGCCGACATGGGGGTTTTTAATATCGAGGTTGAAGTTGCGCTCGATAATGGTGTCGATACCGACCTTCCAGGCTTGCTCGTTCTCAACCCGGGCAGCAAAGCCGTCCGCCTCATCGCCCCACCAGGCAATCTCGGCTTCAAACTCCTCAAACTTCATCGGCTTGGTTTTGCTGTAGCTCTTCACCCCAGCCGGATAGGGGTGCTCGTAGAACCAGACATCCTGGGTGGGCTGACCCTTGGTGAAGAAGAGGATATTGGTCTTGATGCCGGTATAGGGGGCAAACACGCCGTTGGGCAGCCGCACTATGGTGTGCAGGTTGCACTCGCTGGTGAGCAGTTGCTTGATCTTGGTTTTGACCCCTTCGCCAAACAGGGTGCCATCGGGCAGCACCACGGCGGCACGACCGCCCTTTTTCAGAACTTCGATGATCAGTTGCAGGAACAGGTCGGCAGTTTCGCGGGTACGGAGATCGGCAGGGAAGTTCTGCTCGATGCCATCCTCTTCGGTACCGCCAAAGGGCGGGTTGGTGAGGATCACATCGATATCGCTATCCCAGCTCGACAGCGGTTTGTCGAGGGTGTTGCCGTGGCGGATCTGCACCGGCACCTCGATACCGTGGAGCAGCATATTGGTAGTGCAAAGGAGGTGCGGCAGCTGCTTCTTCTCGACCCCCAGGATCTGCTGCTGCAGGGTCTGATGGTCGGCTGAGGTCTCGACATAGTGTTCTTTGACATGATCGAAGGCGCAGGCGAGAAAACCGCCGGTGCCGCAGGCCGGGTCCATGATCCGCTCGCCGAGTTTGGGGTCGATACGGTTGACCATAAAACGGGTGACGGCACGGGGGGTGTAGAACTCGCCAGAATTACCGGCACTTTGCAGGTCGCGCAGGATCTGTTCGTAGATATCACCAAACAGGTGGCGCTCGCTGCTGTCGGTAAAGTCGATCTCGTTGAGCTTGTTGATCACCTGCTTGAGCAGGGTGCCATTTTTCATGTAGTTGAAGGCATCGCTGAACGCCTCTTTCACCACATAACCACGGGGGTTGAGATCGATATTGGCTGGCTGGTTTTTCAGGCTATCGAACAGATCGTTGTTGACGAAATCGAGCAAGGCATCGCCGGTCAGCCCTTCGCTATCGGCCGCCCAGTTGCGCCACAGGAAGCGCTCGGGGATGGGGTAGCGGTAGTTATCCTGCTCAAACTCCAGTTCCTCTTCCTGGGCGTCGAACACTTTCAAAAACAGCAGCCAGGAGAGCTGGCCGAGGCGTTGGGCATCACCGTCAATACCGGCGTCCTTGCGCATGATGTCCTGAATGGATTTGATAACTGAGCTGATGGATGACATGGGGTTCTCTGCTTTTTACAAAAATGGTGACGAATACAGGGGCGAATGCGTCAGGAGTATCGATAAAACAAGCGGCCATCATTGGAATGGCCGCATGGTAGTTCAGAAGCAGTCAGGTCGTCAGGCGCTCTGCTGCTCACGGTAAATTTCTTGTTCCAGTTCGGTGATGGCTTGCTCGAACTGTTTGGGGCCACCAAAACCCTTCTTGGCCAACTCCAGCGGGCGCCCCAACTCGGTAAAGGGGGCGACTTTTAGCGCATCCTTGGTCTCAATCTCGGTCACCCCCTGATCGGCATACTTGTCGAGCAGGCTGATAAGCACCTGCTGGGCGGTATCGTTGTACTTGGTGAAGTAGTTGCGCTTTTTGACGTTGTTGGCCCGCTCGCGGCGGGTCAATGGCGGCTGATCGTATACCACATGGCAGATAAGGTCGAACGGGTCGAGCTCCTTGCCCACTTCCTGCTCCAACACCTCCCACAGCACGCCCGCCTGAGCCAATTCATCCATGATGGCTTGCTTGCGTTCTGCTGCTTGCCAGCGTTTGGTGAAGGCATTGAGGGTGGCAAACTCTTTGAGCAGGGTCTTTTTGGTGTAGTCCTTAAAGGATTCGGTCACCAACTTGCCATCGGCATCGTAATACTGCACCCGCTCGGCGATGACGCTGACCGCCACGCCGTTGACATAATACTTGCTGACCCCGGGCTCGGGGCCACCCAGCGGGCCTGCGCCCTGGCCCCCAGCGCCACTCTGGCCACCATCACTACCGGTTGTGTAACTGCCGGGTTGCTCATCAACCCCGGGAGCAAGTGGATCGCCATTATCGCCGGGTTCATCGGTTGGCAGCGGATCGGCATCGCCGATGATATCGCCCAAGCCATCATCTGGATTGTTGATGTCTGCCGGCTTGACCACCATGACGCGCTCCGGCTCGCCGTCGAAACGGGGATCGGCAAACAGCTCGGTGGCCTTCTTGAAGTCGAGAATGGTAAACCAGAGCTTGCCGTACTTGTCATCGATGCGGGTACCACGGCCGATGATCTGCTTGAACTTGGTCATGGACTGGATGTTTTGATCCAGCACCACCAGCTTGCAGGTTTTGGCATCGACGCCGGTGGTCATCAACTCGGAAGTAGTGGCAATGACCGGATAGGGCTTTTTCGGGTTGATGAAGTTGTCGAGCTGGGCCTTGCCAAGGTCATCATCGCCGGTGATTTTCATCACATAGCGCTCATCCTTGGCCATCTGTTCCGGGTTGAGATTGACCAGCGCCCGTCGCATCCGATCGGCATGATCGATGTCGTTGCAGAACACAATGGTCTTGGCCATCGGGTCGGTTTTCTTGAGGTAGTTGGTGATGGTCTCAGCCACCAGCTGGGTACGCTCGTCAATCACCAGAGTGCGGTCAAAATCCTTCTGGTTATAGATACGGTCTTCAATCAGGTTGCCCTGTTTGTCCAGTTGCCCTTTGGTGGGACGCCACCCCTGCAGATCCACATCGATATCGACCCGTACCACCTTGTAGGGGGCGAGGAAGCCATCTTCAATGCCTTCTTTGAGCGAGTAGCTGTAGACGGGATCGCCGAAGTAGTCTGTGTTGGAGACGGTCTCGGTCTCTTTGGGCGTTGCGGTGAGGCCAATCTGGGTGGCCGATGAGAAGTATTCGAGGATCTCGCGCCAGGCACTGTCTTCGGCGGCGCTGCCCCGATGGCACTCATCCACCACGATCAGGTCGAAGAAGTTGGGAGAAACCTGCTTGAAGGCTTTCTGCGACTCTTCCGGCCCAGTGAGCGCCTGATAGAGGGCAAGGTGGATCTCATAGGCAGGATCGATAGTGCGCCCGGTGACCTTGGTCATGGCCGGGCCAAATGGCTGAAAGTCATTGCTCTTGGTCTGATCCACCAGAATGTTGCGATCGGCAAGAAACAGGATGCGCTTCTTGGCGCCCGCTTTCCACAAACGCCAGATGATTTGAAACGCTGTGTATGTCTTGCCAGTACCGGTAGCCATCACGAGTAATACTTTTGGTTTACCTGCAGCGATGGCTTCGACAGTCTTGTTGATGGCTTGCAGCTGGTAGTAGCGGGGGGATTTGCCACTGCCATCCGAGTAATAGTCCTGACTGATGACAGGCAACTGAGCCTGGGAGTAGCTCTTCCAGGTGCAGAGTTTGTCCCAAAGCTGGCCGGGGCTGGGGAAGTCCTCCAGCGCGATCTCGGATTCCAGCTTGGCAGGATTGGTCTTGTCATGAAAAACGAAGCCATCGCCGTTACTTGCAAATACGAACGGCACATCCAGCAGACGGGCATAATCGAGCCCCTGCTGCATCCCCTTGCCAATCTCATACTTGTTGGCTTTGGCTTCGATCACCGCCAGTGGCAAGCCCATCTTGTAATAAAGCACGATATCGGCCGATTTGACCGTTTTGCGCATAGCTACCGGGCCACGCACAATCACCTTCCCATCCTGTAGTCTTACTTCTTGGCGGATCTGGGTCAGATCATCCCACCCCGCCGCCTTGATAGCAGGCAGCAGGTATTTCGAGATGATGTCAGCTTCGGTGAGGGTTGCTTTGTTGATGGGCGACACAGCGCACTCCGGTTTGAAAGAGGACTGGTGCTGATGTTCTCATGAATACGGGGATGTATGGGAGAGTTATGAGTCCAAAACTTGAGCAGGAACATACCTGAAGCGTTATCAAAGGAATAAACACCTGCCCAGATGGCTAATTACGCAGACCGACATGCTCGTTTCACACTGGCGGGCGAGATCCCGAAGTGTTCAGCCGTCAGCTTGATGCTAGCTGAATTCTCTTTGCGCCAGATGGCAACGGCAGCATCGTTAATTGTCTTCTCGCGCCCCAGCGCCTTACCTTCTGCCTTCGCCTTGGCGATCCCTGCCATCTGCCGGAGCTTGATGTTTGAACGTTCCAATTCTGCAACAGCGGCCAACATGGTCAGCATGGCTTTGCCAATCGGTGTGGAGAGGTCGACCCAGATCAACTTCGCCTCGTTGACTCTCGTTAGTCTATTAGTTTAACCTTCATCTCAAGGGCTCGGAGACGCCCTGCCGGGTCGTCGGCGCCGCCAACGCCGAAAGCAAGTTCTCCTCGTCTAGAAAATCAGAACGACAAGTTATCAACACACTAACAACTCAACTTAATCACGATCCCATACTGGCGGCCTTGGGGTAGGGGATGATTTTGTTAGGAGAATATAGTGTCTGATAACCACAAATTTGCTGAGCGTCGCCTCGGCTACCTCCCTTTGCGCGATGGCCACGCCATTCCTCTGCGCGGAATATCACCAGCGGACATTAAAGAAGGCGCGAAATCACGCGTGCTTCATCCCGATGCTGACCCCTTGAAACATAGACAGACGCTCAACGCTATTGTCGATCGCTTGGGCTTCGCCGGAGACTTCGGGACTTATCAAAATAAAGGCTGGCCCGAGTTTCAAGCCTTCCTCAAAAAGCACCGTTGTACCAAGCAGGTTGGCACCTTTCCGGTAGATCATGGCGGCTGCATAGATCTTTATTTTTCAGAACATGGCGGCCCCACCCCTCGTGAGTTGGCTGACCGCATCTTCTTCGGCCCCCAAGAGCAGCGGCCTCGTCGGGTATTTCTTGGATACGGCGTGGACTGGTCCGCTTGGGATAACGGGAATGGCCATCAAGTCCCAGCCGCTGCAATCAAGTCCATCAATGCGTTGCCGGAAGTGGCAGCCCAGCTTGGCAAAGACCTGTTTGCACGACGGATCGACCTGGTGGGCCAGTGGGGCTTTCTGGATAACAAGTTGGTTGATGGCCCGCTTAGCACCATAGTCGACAAACACTACTGGGAACTAGAGTGCGGCCCCGAGGAGCGGACGGCACAACATGCAAAGACTTTTGCCGCAGTCCGTGCGTTCCGCGCCGTTTTTGACGCTCAGCCCGAAGGATGGGTTGACGTACTTCCTTACAACAACCGACTCACCGTCCTACGCGCTCATGACGGTTGCTGGGACCTGTTGTGGCGTGATTACAGGGAACATGAACCGCCCAAGCCGGACAATTTGGCCGATTCATACAAATTGGCGATTGCAGATTTGCCATCAAAGTTGATGAGTGAAAGCGACTTGCGTCGAGCCATTCATTTCCGCCAAGAGTTCTGGGACGAAGACGAAGCCCACAAAGCGGAACAAGCCTTCTATGACCGAGGCGGAAGCATGATGGAGCGGCGACTCACAACGTCCGTCGATGTGCGCCGCACATGGCTGACAGAGCAAGGCATTTGGCCATCACCAGAGCGAGCAAAATGGGCTGGGCCGCTACCAAACGGCTTCCATCTCGTCGAGATTGGAGGCCGCAAGCTGGCTATCAGCGATCTGATAGACCTCGCTTCATTCCGGCAGATGCTGGAGGAAACAGGCTTCCATGAACGACAGGGCGAGCGTCGCGAGCCTTGGGATCGCGCCAATGAAGGCGCCTCTGATGATGCTCCTGTCGGCGCATCGTGGGTTGATGCTCAAGCCTATTGCGCATGGCGTGAGCGGCAACTTGGTGTCAGCCTCAGGCTACTCACCCAGAAAGAGCTTCGCGCTATTCGACCGGCTTACTCCAAGCACTACGAGTCGATGGCGTTTGGTGATTTTCCGTGGGAAAACTGGCCACCTCGTCCACTGGTAGAAGCAAGCGAACAGGCTATCCGCCAAGCTGTGCCTTCGGCCGTCAAGTGGTCTGAGCCAAGGTTTCTGGAGCCCAATCCTGACGTCGCTGAATTCCCGCGTCCCACCGGGATTGATGTCAGCAGCTCTAAAGCCATCAATGGTGGAGTTCGCAAAATCTGGATCAAGGACTTTCCTCCACATGCGGCATGGAAAGAACAGATCCCATGGACAGAACATCAGGGCCTCGAGTTCATTGATGCGTGGGACGCCTACGAATGGTGCCAAGAAAAGGGCCACATTAGCGGCCGTTTTTGGGAGGGCGACATAGGATCAACGTCCTGGGGTGCCTACAAAAATATCAAGGTCTCTTTTCGAGTAGTCATGGACATCGAGGGCTGAAGCGATGTTCAAAAACTCAATCTGTCTCAGCGCCAAAGGAAAACCTCGTCGCGCCTACCCAAATCAGCAATGTGCCGAAGAAGGCGCGCGATATGCTCTCGTATCATATGGCAACCGCATGATGCCCTACCATTGCGGCCGATGCTGCTCCTGGCACTTGTGTCCGGCAGATCGGCACACGCCAGGGCATCACTGCTGTGACTGTTTGAAGCAGGCGTATGCCTCAGAAAGTGCAGCGGTGCGACGTGCACTCATTCTGGAACGAGAACAGGGGGTATTACTTCGAGTGTATGAATGTCCCCATGGCGAGGGATGGCACCTGACGAGTAAACTTTAAACAGCGTGTAGCGGGGCGGGGCTTACGAGCCCCCCCCCAAACTTTGCTTAGCGCGAACCTTCACCCTCGCTTTTCCATCGCAGGTAGACCGCATCACCTCACTCTTCTTGCAGCCCTGTGGCGGCCGCGCACCTTCCAGAGTAGGCCAAGGCAAAATGTGACTTTAATGGCCCCCTTTTGCAACCACTTCACAGACCGCTAGTAATTCGCAGGCGATTGCGGGGCTCAGATCATCACCACCTCCTCAGTTAGCTCGATTTACCTAAACGCGGCCCGATAACAACCCGGAGGCCATCCACTACCACGTCTCGATACAGCGAAGTTCAAGGGCACTCTGCAAATGATCACTCGTAACAGGACAAAGGGTTTTTCATTTTTCGGGGGCGGTCAAAGAGGCGTGTGCGCTAGCCCCTACCAGTAATCCCTTGTCAGGACTGGGCTTGCGGTGAATCAGGGGACTGGTGACCACAAAAACGATCCTGGCTAGCCAGAAAAGGGATCGCCGATAGTAGCGAAAATGGATCGTTATGCAAAACGATCGCTTTTAATAAAAAGCCTTATTTTACTGTGAGTTACTGCGATATTTACCGACAGTAATCGATCCTGTTTTTGCACTTGAGCCGTACAGTCAAAAGCGATCGTTTTACCACATTTGGGAATGTAAGCAGGGCTGTAGCCCGCATTCTTATTGAGTTATGCCAACCCGATGCCCACACAGGGCAATAATGATCGCCTGTAACACAAAAAGTGAGCATTTTAGGGGTGATCACCTAAGGATTTTCTCCAACTCCCAACCCCATGGTTCATTTGGTGCGCCTCTGGGGTATGAGGCGAAACGCCAACCCAACTGCTTCAACACTGTGTTCAAGCGACGAAACACCATCCTGTGATTTGAATGACTCAGGTTGTAGAAGTCGGTCAACTCCTCACAAGTCACACCGGGGTCTGTTGCGACGACCAGAATGTAGGCATGGTGCGGGTGCCACGCCATTGCAACGACAAGAGCAGCCAAGTGATTAATCGGCCCCAGCTTGGATATGGCATGGTCTCGCTCTGCTCGTTCCATCAATCGACGGTTAGACTGCCCGACATTTCGAGCCCAGGCATTACGATACCGAAAAATGTCTTCGACTCCTGGTGCTGGCTTGCACAATCGTTCTAGCTGCTTGCGCTGGCGCTCTGCTCGTTTTTGCTCCTTTAGCCGCTGCTTTTCCTCTTCCGCTATCTCTTTGGCGAACATTTTGTTTATCTCCGCGAACACTCGCCTTTCCTCCAAGTTGTGACGTGCAGGGCGAGAACATGCGTCCTCGTCACTCAGATGACTCGCCTAATCACAATGCTGAAATGCCTCATGGTCGGCTGCGGCATTCGGTACCATTTTGCTTTGGTTTCACCTCATCCCCCTCAATCAATCCTCACTTACTGGCACACCTCACCAGTAGGTGTTAACGTTACCCAATGAGGATGCAGCAAAGCCTGTATTGACGCGGACATGCAGGCGAACATGGACGTATATCGTCACTTGTTCTGTCTATAGAAAAAAAGTGAGGACAAAGAGCCCCCGCCTCACGCTCCTCACCCAGTCTTCACTTTTTACTGGTTAGTCACCTGATTTTACTAGCCAGATAACATCGCCATCCCGTTCAATTAGGCGTTCTGAAATCAACTTGTTTCGATGGCGAGTACGGTTCTTGCTGTCATCCATCTTTGCTGCCTTCATGTGGTCGATCACCTGCTGCCAAGTTGTCTTACCACCATTGGCATTACAAAGCTGACGAATAGCTCCAAACATTGCTTTGTGGTTCGCAGTCACGTTGGATATGTTACCCAGTTCATCAGATTCTATGGGCTCTCGGCTTGTATCCACCAGCACCATACTGGTGACATCATCACCGTCTGCATCTGAGCCAATAACCCGTTGTTTAAGATCATGAGCCCGTAGATCGGGTTCTTCATCATCCTTCATCTTGGTACATGTCAGAATGATGGATGCGTCCTCCTTGTTTTCACGTTTCAGCAGATACTCGGCATCTAATGCCGCTCTGAATGCGCTACTCCCCCTGGCACCATTTTCTTCGTTCTTGCCGGTGTGGTGTATCAGCAAAATAGTGGCCCCAGTTTCAGCCTTAATACGATCACAACCGGCAATAAACGCCCCCATATCAGCAGCACGATTTTCATCGCCACCACCAAAGCAGCGAGCCACTGTATCGACCACAATCAGCCTGACAGGCAACCCTGTATCCGCTTTGATCTGGATGGCTGCTAACCGCAACTCATTGACTTGAGCATCATCTGCCATAAACACGGGCTGGTTAACACGATATAAATTGGGAACGTCTTGCTGCTCGTGATACTCATCAGCCCACGCCTTAATACGACGCGGTACACCGACCCCACCTTCACCCACAATGTAAAGCACTGCACCTTGTTGGACTGGCCTACCATCCCAAGCCAGACCGGTACTTATATGGCAAGCAATTGAAACAGCAGTAAAGCTCTTAAAGCTACCGCTGGGACCATAGATGCTGCACATGCTAGACGCGGGCAACAACCCTTTGATTAGGTAGCTTTGTTGGTGGTCATAGCCGCTGAAGCCAATCGAAAGAGAAAGATTGGTTTGCAATCTCTTCTGGTACTCGAATTGCTGGTGGATATTCACAAGCGCCCATGGTTCAGCATTCCGATCAGGATGACCAAGATAGAGCTCTGCACTAGGAGCTTGTTTCAATAGCTCATCTATTAGCCGGTGCTGTTTGTTTACATGAAGCTGACCGCAGATATGCACAATCACCTTTTCCGTCGCATCTCGGTCAACCATCCGATATAGCTTCCCACCCTCATCAAGCTGGGTGGGTGATACATAAAGACTCACCACCGGTTGTTCATCAGGATCTACGGGATTATCAGCGGCAATCGCATGATTGAGGGCTCGCTGTAAAACCTCCCTCTGCCCCCCATCAGACGGCGCATGAGATCCCGTATAAATCACAATCGTCCTTTGATCTGGGAGATCTCTAAATTTCACCAAACCATGTACTGGTGAGCTGGCAGCCTGAACGTTCGCAGCCATATGGGGAATTCGCGCTATTTGGTGGGGCTGTGCGTTCATCGCTCCCCCCTAACCAGAGCGGTTACCAACTCATTGAATGCCCGTTCATCTAAGCCTGCCTTCATTTGGCGAGCATAAGGACGAGTTACAACCGCAGCGGCTCCTTTGCATTGCGCTATAAAGGCGGCTCTCGCTTTTCGGCTGGTGAAGGCACCCAATACTCCGACACGGGAGCGTTTACCGGTTCTGGGATTGGGTGGTCCATAGAAGGTTTCAGCCTGGCTATCAGCGGCCCATGCAAAATAGATCATCGCTTGCCCTCCGAATCAGAAGACGAAGCATGGATCTCGGCCAGCAAGCCTTGATGGCCTTTATGGATTAATAAGTGAACTTTCATGCTAAAATTACCTCACACTCACTGGCTCCTTGGTCTGCAAACTGTCAGAGCCAGCGAGTAATCCGAAATGCCCTTACTGTCGCAGGTAAGGGCTTTTTTTCATGTTTTCCCCATGGGTTTGCACACCATGTTTGCCTATATCCGATAACAGATGGATTCCCTGCGGTTTAATCATCCGTCGGGTGTTGTTCAGGCAGTCCACCAGCCATCCACAAGCCGAAGAGTTTGGTGTTCACAAACATCCGCTTGCCGACAATTCGGCAGCAACGTTCCAAGCCGGGCTTCTCGGCTCGCTTCCAGAACATGGCCTTCAGTGTGGGATAGTTAAATTGGGGGTAGTGCTTGGGGATTTCGGTCACAGGCAGCCAGTTGTTTAGATCTTGGCTGATTGCGATGAGATTGAGGTCTTGCATACTGCTTATACTCCCTTTCCTGTTGCTCATAACGTTCTGCGGTTTGGTCGGGGAGTATTTAACGCGATGTGATAGGTTTTTTTTTAGAACAGAAGTCCGCGAACTTCTGTGTTTGACTTTTATTCGTCTATTTGCTTAGCAGCACTGACGACGTTTGAGGGAGTAACTCCCCAGGCTTTGGCAATAAATTGAGTCCATTCCTGCTCAATAGTCTTTGTCTCACATTCTATTCCTAAGGCTATTAACTTAGTCTTCGCTGCGTTTACTGCATCAGGCTGTGACATTCGATTAATTGCTTCAATCTGGATATCACGCCGAATTGACGCTATTGAAACCTCTAAGCTCGAGATCTCATCTCCATACCATTCATCATTGAAGTCATTACATTCTTTCTGGCAAAACAAGTCTGTTAGCCTGTCTTCCAGGGACTCCAACGTCATTTCCAGAGCAGTCTTCGGACGCTCGCTAGAACGTTGCCCCTGCCGGGTGTACTGCCTACCCCAAGGCCTACCCAGACACGGATTGATCAGCGCTATATAGATGGCCAATCTCATCACTGTATCTGCAAGCTCCCCCGCATTTATCTTTTTAAGCGATACTTTAAAGCCCTTTCTTGGACCGAAACCTTGGTAATGCTCATAGGCTTCCATTGCTAGCAAGGGGATATCATCTTGCTGAGGAGAAATTCTATTTC
The DNA here is from genome assembly GCF_054052405.1 of Aeromonas aquatilis. Lineage (NCBI taxonomy): Bacteria > Pseudomonadati > Pseudomonadota > Gammaproteobacteria > Aeromonadales > Aeromonadaceae > Aeromonas > Aeromonas aquatilis. The sequence continues at coordinate 24,172 of NZ_JBSTYP010000010.1, forward strand.
GAGTACAGATCGCAGCCACCGACTGACCGGCGCTACAATCGTCAATCACACTTTGAGCAAGGCAGCTCAATTCCAACTTAAGGCGCTCATCAGTCCATCCGATTTGCCTTAGCTTTGCGCTATACCAAATCGCCTTCTTTACCGCCTTCCGGGTGACAACCAGACGAGGAGTTTTATTTTCCCACCACCCAATATGACACTGGTCATTTTGGTGCTCGACCTCATCATCGGACGTTACTTTTTTGGCTGTGATGTCGATTGATACGCAGCCTATTAATTGACCATCTTTTGTAATCGCCAACCTCGGGCGGCCATTTAGGGAGAAGTACGGAATTCCTTCCTCTCCATCAAAAATGATGGGGTTATCATCTGGTGATTTTTGCCATACGACTAAACCCTCCAGAAAATCGCTGTTTATATATTGATCACTCATCTACTACATCCCCAGACAAACAAAAGCCCCCCGCATCCATAGATGCGAGGGGCTCAGGCTAACATGTTCAATACATCTAAGCTGCACAGCCTAATTGATTAACCTCCCATGAGATTACCAAATACCCGATCAGTGAGTTTGGCTTTGTGGGCATTGCACAAATGAGAATATCGTTGGGTCATGGTGATCGACTTATGGCCTAACACCTCTGCGATCTCCAGAATGCTGGCACCGTTCATCGCCAACAAGCTGGCACAGCTGTGCCGAAGGTCATGAAAATGGAAATCAGAGAGCAACGCGGCTTTCTTCGCGGCCTGCCAATGGTAATCAAACTCGGTAAACGGTCGATTGAGGCCAGAGGGATGAGGGAACACAAAGCTGGCACCAATCTCGCGAAACTTGGAGAGCTCAGTAAGCAAGTCAGCAGTCAGAGACAGAACCCTCTGACTACCATTCTTGGTCACCGCCAAGTGAGCTGTGCGCGTGTTGAAATTAATGTCTGACCATTTGAGGCCAATCAACTCGCCCCTCCGTGCACCAGTGGTCAACGCCATATGAACCAGCATATGAAGTCGCTCCCACTTGCTCGACTTGGTGGCCTTCATCAATCGAGCAAGTTCATCTGTCGACAAAAAGCGTGTGCGAGCATTGTCTTCCCTCTTCTGTTTCACTTCCAGGCAAGGGTTCACTTTGAGGTCATAGCGATCACACATGTAGGCAAAGACTGCTGACAACGCTGCTTTGTAGCGGTTCAGGGTCGCAGGAGCTTTCCCCTCTGCCTCCAAAATCGAGATGGCGTTTTTGATCCGCTGGCGATTTACCTTGTTCAACGTCTTGTCGCCGAGATGTTCAGCCCACCAGCCCAGACGCTGTGGTACAGATTTGTCCCGTCCCTTGTGCTGTTCAAGGTACTCATGGATAGCTTGTTGAATGGTGGTACTGGTGAGGGTGACGTTGGTTAAGGCATCCGCCAGCTCGTCAGATACAGTAATCTGAGCCAGGAACTGCTCTGCGTCTTTTTTGCGGGTAAAAACTTTGGATACACGGTTGCCGTTACGCATGAACTGAACGCGATAGGACTTGCCGGTTTTTCGAGTGAGAACTTGGATGCTTGCCATTGGTTGAAGCCTCTTGCACATATTTGCACATGAATGAGAGTTATCAACCGCAGAAACTTTGAGCAGGAGCGCTCTTGAGCGCTGTAACCTGTTGACCAAACAGGGAAAAGAATGGTGCCGGGGTCTCTCTCGAATTTGATGCATAAGATTATGATTTTAATCACTTTAATGTTTATGTAATAGTGTTTGAGCCCCCATAAAGGCCCCCAAATCACTTGTACTGGGATGAAACGTTATGACACAAACCACGTATCCAACACCCGAATACATTGCAGTTGGATCTGGCCCTGCAATAAGACTCACGGGATAATTGAGACATCTTTCACAAGAAGGTCAGTGCCAATGCCAGTCAAAATGAGCCGCGCTTTTGATGCTTCAAAAGGAATTGTGTCGATTGAGGATGTACCTAGCGGTAAGGCGTGTGGGTGTACTTGCATAGACTGCAATGAACCGCTTGTTGCAAAGAAAGGTGAAGTCAATCGGCATCATTTTGCTCACGAACCCACCCCCCTGTCGGATGTACCGTATGCCAATGTCCGGGAATGCCATTGGATGCCTGAGACGGATCTCCACATTATGGCGAAGGAAGTTTTGGCCGAGGATATGCAGTTGAGTTTGCCAATCGGCTTCACCAGCCCAAGGCAGGAGCTTTTGGCGTTCGATACTGTGAAGTTGGAGTTCCCGGAAGGCAGCCGGATCCCCGATGTGATCGGCTATGTGAAAGGTGAAAAAATCCTGATTGAAATCGCGGTCACCCACTTCTGTGACGAAGCGAAAGTGAAGTATCTGCGACGCATCAATGCGACCTGTATTGAGCTTGATTTCAGTAAGTTTTCGTTAGATGTCGAGGTGCTTTCAAAGGACTCCGTGCGTGCCTACCTTGCCCATTGCCCGAAGAAGTTGCTTACAGCTGCGCCAGTAGGGCCAATCGCTGAGGCCTTCCAACAGCAAGAACGTCGGACTATCCGCAGTTTGATTGAACAAAGCAGGAAACTGAAAGATCAAGTACAGGAGCTAGTACAACAAGTTAAGCGCTACGAAGCTCAGGTCGCTGGTTATCAGCCAGAGCTCACGCAGATGGATGCTGTGATTGCTAACAAAAGAACGCTGATGGCTGGCCTAGAGCGACGTATCGAAGAGGCGGAAGATCGCCTGTTTGAGGTAGAGAAGGAAACGCAATCGCAAAAGGAACTGCTTGCGCTCAATGCCTCCCGTCTTCAACTGCTAGATCAGCTATCCATTCGGGAAGCGGCTTTGAAAAAAGCGGAGAGGGCCGTAGAGAAGCGAATGGCAGAGTTGGATAAGGAAGTACAGTTGCGGTTAAAAGGTTTAAGTGCTGATCTGGATAATCGTGAGCATGAACTTAAAATGCGTGACGTGAAGTTAAATGGCTCACACTCCTTACTGCTCTTGAAGACTGCTGACCTCCGAGCTAAGGAAGAGAAATTAAAACAAGACGAAACTGACTTTATGAAACGGGTCAACAGTGAAGCGGCACGTCTAGGTAGAGCTCAGTGTGAAATGTACAAGAAGCAAAATATTGCTGTGATTCGGGCTTGGGAAAACTATTACGATTCAATGATCAAGAAGATAGAGAAAGTCCGTCGGGAGTTCTGTTCACGTGTGACATTCCCAGAGACGCCGCCCGCACTGGAAAAATTCGACGTAAATCAGAGTACACTTCATTTTAGTGACTGAAGGGTGCTTGACGTAATCATGATTGGTTCACACACGATAACCTCTATATCTAATATTTTGCAAGTTAACCAAACCAGTGAGGTAAGAGGAAGCACTACTTTCGCCCCCCCCCCCTTACCTCTCACCCTTCACTGTAGTGTTATTACCTTAACTCAGTAGACAGTAGTGCATACACATAATATACATGCTTAAACCACATCAGATAGCCATTCCTTACTTTCCCCTTCTGACACCATGCTCAACTAGCAAGGTCTCAATACGCAATGAATCAAGGTAAGTTAATGCTGCACAATAGACTTCAAGCGTCCCCCTTCGCTTATCCCCGCTTATGGGTGGAGTTGATTGCCACATGAACTTGTACACATAACTTACCTGCCTGATAGCATCTCGGATGGGGTCTTCTTTCACGGGCCTAGGTGTCTTACCATTCCATAAATCAATATTATGCCGACGTTTAAGCTTTGCCTTCAGCGACTTCATCTTGTCCTCATCTGCTTCAACAAGAAGATGAAAGTGTGGTAGCCATACTTGTTCTCCTTCATTAAAGTCGACTTCCAATGCTCCATATACTGGACTTGTGATTCCTACTTTCTTGAGATCCCGATAGAGTTGCTCTTTCAACTTCTGCGGTTTTAGCGCATGTAACTCACTCTTCGCCAATACATCATGATAAAGGATCACAGTGACAAACCGATAGTTATTACCAATAACCTTAGGTAATACTGACTCGATGACTTTCATTCTCTTAGTTCTAGTGCACTGCTTGCATGCTAGAGAGTTACAATCATGATCGTCCTCTTCTAAGCAAGACCATAACTTCCAAGCTATTTGTTGATGCTTTTCATTACCAGTTTTAAGAAGAAGTGTAATCCGTTTCTCAGTCTCAATTATTGTATCATCAGGCGATTCCATGAGATTACAAAGATCTCTGCGGATAGATAGTCTATTCATATCTAGCCTCAGCTTCAGAACCAACTGTTGATACCAAATGGTCGACATCTGATCTTCGCCATCCAACAGAGCTTCTTCCAGTCAACTTGATTGACTTCGGGAACAGCCCATTGTTCATTAGTCGATATATGGTTATTTTGGATAACACACATCCTTCTACAACATCGTTGATTCGATAGACCTTCATTGCCATGATATTTCTCCTTTTCTAATGCCATGGCTTCTTTACAGTTTCAACTTATAGCCTTGCTTTCAGCACCTCATTAAAAAGAGACCATGCAGCCCGGCAGATTGAACACTCAAAGTCTCTGCCCCTATGTTGCTTGTCCATTATTACGAGTATTCATCCAGTTGCGCACATCTTCCATCCACCATGCGGTCACTCGCTCACTTAGCTTCACAGGCTTAGGGATCTTGCCAGAGGCAGACCAGCGCCACAGGGTCACAACGGAGATCCCCAGCAGAGGAGCTAATGCTTTAGCTCTGATATAACCTCCCATTGGTAATATATGCTGGTTAGTTGCATGGGCTTCGTTCATCGACATATCTTGAATACTCCCTTATTGTTTTAACGTGTTAAGGGTATTCAAACACAAGTTGAGGTCGTATCGATGATAGGTTGGCCATACCTTACATCAGGTAAGCATTAATCGGCCTACCTGATGTAAGGTAAGTGTCAATAAATCGACCTAACATTAGGTAAACATCATTCAACTTACCTAACATCAGGTAAACATCACCCCCCTTACATTAAACAACGTATAATCGAGCCAACATGAAATTCGTATAATCATTTGCTCTTGTGAGGGCGACCAGAATTCATAGCAGCGCCTAATATCCGCTCTATCTGCTGGTCTGCCAATATGGCTTTACCACTATTTGTTTCACTGAACAATACATGCTCATGATTTAATATTGTGGCCGCCCACTCTTTCGCTGTGGTACCACATTCGTCAGGCCAAGTTCTCTTTGCATAGATCGCAGCAGCTAATATAATCTCACGATTTACTGCATGGCGTTCTGCAACACCATTAGGTTTAATTTCTTTCGGAGGTCTAGATTGTGCCTCTTGCTCGTTAGCTGACTTACTAATCCTTAGCAAAGGTTTAGTGTTACCGTTATTGGTAAAGCATTCATCTATCCGAATTAGATCGACATTCTTAAGATAACAGTCATGAACTGTGGGGCGGAACCCCCACTCTTTCAAGTCAGCATATGCAAAATCACCATCACTGGTTACAGCCGACACTCGTATAAGAAGGTTTTCCATATCCGGAAGCATGTCATTTTCAATGTCAGTCACTATATAAGGTGGTAACTGCCAAAGTCCATAAAGCTCGGCTTTGAACTCAGATTCAGATTCAAAACCAATAATATTCCCATCATCATCACTTTCTATTATTCCAAAGCCAAAAGGGCGCATGGATGTATTAAGGTCAAATGTAAATATTCCTTTCTCACATAAGTCTTGATGCTGAGGAAAAGAATCTGTTATTTTTGGAAAATAAACCAAAGCTGTAGGGTTGTCTTTTAAATATAAATATATTGCTACTCTCTCAGTAGCCCCAAAGTGGATGAGATCTGAAACATCGCAACCTAGCAACTCTGCAGCCCTATCTAATCTACAGTATTCAAGTTGTTTCAGAATGTTCCGCTTATTCTGAGTTGTTGTCATCGAGCCACCTTTCAATGTTGTTAGTCCACTGATGTAAGATTCACTGGGCGCACGTTGCCACCCTGCTGGGATTCATAAAAATCTGCCAGCCACTGCAGCAACTTGCGGCGGTCGTCCAGGTACTCGGCACGATGGTAGGCCGCCCGCACCTTATTGCGTTCTGCATGTGCGAGCTGACGCTCTATCACATCAGGATCAAACCCTTCCTCGTTCAAGGTGGTGGAGGCCAGCGCCCTGAACCCGTGCGGCGTAGCAATGCCTGCATAGCCCATACGCCCCATGGCATAGCTCAGGGTGTTCTCGCTAATAGGCTTGGTCAGGCTGCGCTCGCTCGGGAATAGCAGTTCACAATGTCCTGTAAGTTGGCGCAGCTCATCAAGCACGGCTAGCGCTTGGCGAGAGAGAGGAACGATATGGGGGGCTCGCATCTTCATCCGCTCAGCAGGGATCCGCCACTCCGCCCGATCCAGGTCAAACTCTGCCCAGCGGGCAAAGCGCACCTCACCGGGGCGGGTCATGGTCAGCATCAGCAAATGGAAGGCAAGGCGGGTCGCAGGGTTCAGTGGTTCAACTGCTAGGCGGCGGTAAAACTCAGGCAGCTCCACTCGGGGTAAGGCCGGTCTGTGCTCCTGCTTGGTGGCTTTTAGGGCCCCTTTAAGATCTTGGGCCGGATTGTACTTGGCTCGCCCAGTCTGGATGGCATAACGCATGATGGCACTAAACCGCTGTAATATCCTTCCTGCTGTCTCCGTTGCCCCCCTCTTTTCCACCTTACGCAAGGTATCCAGCATCATAGGGGCCGTCAGTTCTGTGACAGGGACTAATCCCAGCTCAGGAAAAGCATCCGCCTCCAACGACTCTATTACTCGGGTGGCGTGGCCAGAGCTCCAAATGGCAAGTTGGCTATGGTGCCATTCCCGAGCCAGAGCCTCAAAGCTGTTCTCACTGGCAAGCCTATTGGCGATCTTCTCTTGCTTACGGACAAGACTGGGGTCATACCCTTCGGCGATCAGGCGGCGGGCATCATCCCGCTTAGCTCGCGCTTCTTTCAGGGACACATCGGGATAGACACCTAGGGCGAGCTTCTTCTCTTTTCCCGCATGACGATACTTGAGTTTCCAATACTTGCCGGACTTGTTAACCAGCAGGAACATGCCCTTTTCATCCGTTAGCTTGTCGCCGCTCGGCTTGCCACTCCATATAGCCTGCTTGACTGTTATGTTATCTAAAGGCATCTGGGGGCCTCCATATCAAATGATGGGGGCCTAAGTTACTGCAGATTGTGGCGGAAGCATCGAGCTAGCAGCCTTGCAGGTTAACAGTTGGCCCACAGTTGGGGGCCTAAATTTTGGTGGCTTAACATTGAGCCCCCAGAAAGGCCCCCAGTATTTGGGGTATGCTATGAGACCAAATGATACGACAAGACATAACAAAAAACCCGCAGAGCCTTAAGCTATGCGGGTTTCAGGTCTGCCGTGATACGGCATGAAATTGTAATATGGTGCCCGGGGTCGGACTCGAACCGACACGGTTATTCACCGGCGGATTTTGAATCCGCTGCGTCTACCGATTTCGCCACCCGGGCAACTGCGAGGGATTATACGAATGGCGCGATGCCATGCAAGGTGTTTTTCGATTGAACACTCCCGTTTGTTCATTTATTCAACGCCTTGCCGATGCGGGGCCAGTTACATAGAATGCCGCCATCATCTTAATGGAATAAAAACGATGGCCAAGCCTAAAAAAGTCCAACAAAAATCCACTTCTACCGCCACTCAGCCATACCCGTCAGCGGGTCTGATGCGTCGCCTCGGCGCCCTCATCTATGATGCGCTGGTGGTGACTTCGCTGCTGATCATCGCCGGCTTTATCGGCATGGGTGTCGCCAAGCTGTTGCTGGTCACCGGCATGGCCAGCGTACCGGCGGGTGAAGATACCGTCTGGTTGCTGACCCGCCACCACCTGAGCCTGATCTACACCCTGTGGCTCGCCTTCGTCATCTGTGGTTTCTACACCTGGTTCTGGACCCGTGCTGGCCAGACCGTCGGCATGCGCGCCTGGCGGCTGCGCATTCAGAACGAAGATGGTAGCCATATCCGTATTACCCAGGCGCTGATCCGTCTCGCCACCGCCGCCTTTGGTCTGGGCAACCTGATGTGCCTGTTCAACCGCAAGCGCCCACGGGCGTTTCAGGATATCTGGGCCGAGTGCGAAGTGATCGTGCTGAGCAAGCAGGAAAATCTGGAATTGCTTAACAAGTAATACCGAAGCAATGCAGCAACGAAAGAGGGCACCAACAGGTGCCCTCTTTGCATTTCCTCATAACCTCGTGCGGGTTACTGCTTGCGGCTGAGGATGTAGAAGGAGATGCCACCAAACAGCAAGCTGGGGGCGATAGCCGCCAGAATCGGCGGTACCGCATAGACCAGACTGATGGGGCCAAACACCCGATCACTCACATAGACGGCAAAGCCGGTCATGATCCCCATCAGCATCCGTGCCCCCATGCTCACCGAGCGTAGCGGGCCAAAGATGAAGGAGGAGGCCAGCAGGATCATCGCCACCACCGAGAGCGGTGACAGCAATTTGCGCCACATCTCCAACTTGTAGCGACCGGCATCCTGCTTGTTGGCATCGAGATAGCCGATGTAGTCGAGCAGACCGGAGACCGAGAGGTTCTCGGGGTCGATACTCACCACCCCCAGCTGCTTGGGCGTCAACTCCGAGCTCCACTCCATCTTGTCATGCTGTTCGCTGCGGATCTGCGCCGGGTCGTCGAAGCGGGTAACCTGAGTCTGCTTGAGCAGCCAGTGGTGGCGCTCGAACACCCCCTCCTGCGCCTGCACCACGTCGATCAGCTTGCGCTCGGGGGTGAAGCGATAGAGGGTGATGCCGGTGAGGGCGCCATCATTACGCACCCCGTTGATATTGACGAAGTTGTTGCCATCGCGAGCCCACACCCCGTAGGCGGAAACCGTCAGACGACCTTCGGACAGCGCGCCCGCCTTGATGTCATCTGCCATCCGCTTGGCGATGGGGGCCACATATTCCCCCATCAACCCCACCATGATCATCAGCGGGATCGCCGTCTTGAGCGCCGCCATCACGATACTGATCTTGGAGCGACCCGCCGCCTGCATCACCACCAGCTCGGAGCTGGTCGCCAGCTGACCCAGACCAATCAGGCCACCCAGCAGCGCCGCCAGCGGGAAGAACAGCACCGCCTCCTTGGGCATGGAGAGCAGCACATAGTAGAGGGCGTTGATCATGTCGTAGTTGCCGTCACCGACCGACTTGAGCTGCTCCACATACTTGATGAGCCCCGCCAGACCAACGAGCGTGATTTCACACAGCAGGATCGACATGAAAATGACCCGACCGATATACCTATCGAGAATGCCAAACATCAGCAGAAGTTCCTATGTTGCAGCATCATGCTGATTTTCTGTTGAAATAGCGCCCTTTCACCCCGTTCCACCAGCTGGTGCCCTGCAGATTGAGGGGCAGGCCGATAAACAGCAGGTAACCGAGCGGTACCAGGAACATCCCCGGCCAGTAGGGCAGCCGACCGCTGTCAATGGCCGAACGGGCGGCGCTGAGCAGCAGGAAGTAGGAGAGATAGAGCATGATGGCCGGCAGCAGCTTGGCGTAGCGCCCCTGACGGGGGTTGACCCGCGCCAGCGGTACCACCAGCAGGGTGAGCACCGGAATGGAGAGGGGCAGCGAGATACGCCACTGCAATTCCGCCATCATGGCGTTGTCCTGGGTACCGAACAGTTCCATGGTCGGCTTGGCCGCCGCCTTGCGGTTGGAACGCTCCATCTCCTGCTGACGGATCACCAGACCATATTCGCGAAAATCGGAGATCTGGAACTGCTTGCCGGAGAAGTTCCCCTCGTAGCGGGAGCCATCCATCAGGGTCAGCCACTGCAGGCCGTTCTCATCGACCGTCACCACCCCTTCGGTCGCCACCACCACCGAGGGAGGATTGTTCCCCTCCGCCCGCTGCAGCACGAAGATCTTTTGCAGTTTTGAGCCGTTGTCGTTCAAATCCTGGATATAGGCAACCAGGCGCCCTTTGTCGAGCTCCATAAAGCGGCCCGCCTGCAGGAAGGAGATACCCGGGTCCGCCTTGAACTCGTCGATCACCTGATACTCGCGCTCCTTGGCCTGCGGGGCGATCCAGCCAGTGTTGAACGCCGCGACCACCGCCGTCAGCAAGGCCAGCAACATAGCGCTGCGCATCACAAAACGGTGGCTGAAGCCGACCGCATGCATCACCGTCATCTCGCTTTCGGCGTAGAGGCGACCATGGGCAAACAAAATGGCTAAAAAGAGACTGATAGGCAGCATCAACAGCGCCATATTGGGCAAGTTGAGCAGCAGCAGGGTGGAGACCAGACGTGTCGGCACCTCGCCATCGGCGGCGTCACCGATGATCTTGATAAATTGTTGGCTGACAAAGATAAGCAGCAATACGAATAACACTGCCAGCTGGGTTTTCAGGGTTTCCCTGAACAAATATCGGAAAACGATCACAGTCATTCCCAAGTAAACTTGTGTTTTTAGTCGAATGCCTGAAAAATAGGGCCGTATATTGGATTTTTACCAGTTTGAACTGCGGAGCCTGTGGCTGTTCGCTCCGCCTCTGATACCCCAACAAGCACCGCATTATTCAATAAAAGGTGCCTTTTGTCTTTAGGATGTAGGAGATTCCATGGAGTTCAGTGTAAAGAGTGGCAGTCCAGAGAAGCAACGGAGCGCCTGCGTCGTAGTCGGCGTATTTGAGCCTCGTCGCCTCTCTCCGGTTGCCGAACAACTGGACAAGATCAGCGATGGCTATATCAGTTCGCTGCTGCGCCGTGGCGACCTGGAAGGGAAACCAGGCCAGATGCTGCTGCTGCATCAAGTACCGGGCGTGCTCAGCGAGCGCGTACTGCTGGTCGGATGCGGCAAGGAGCGGGAACTCGACGAACGCCAGTACAAGCAGATCATCAACAAGACCATCACCACCCTGAACGAAACCGGCTCCATGGAAGCGGTCTGCTTCCTCACCGAGCTGCACGTCAAGGGTCGGGATACCTATTGGAAGGTGCGCCAGGCGGTAGAAACCACCAAAGCGGGCCTCTACAGCTTCGATCAGTTCAAGACCAACAAGGCCGAGCCACGTCGCCCGCTGCGCAAGCTGGTATTCAACGTGCCGACGCGTCGGGAACTGACCATTGGTGAAAAAGCCATCGCTCACGGTCTGGCCGTGGCCAAGGGTGTGCGGGTCTGCCGCGACGTGGCGAACATGCCGCCCAACGTCTGCAACCCTGCCTATCTCGCCTCCCAGGCCCGTCGTCTGGCTGATGCCTTCGACAACATCACCACCAAGGTGGTGGGCGAGCAGGAGATGGCCGAACTCGGCATGAACTCCTATCTGGCGGTGGCTCGCGGCTCCGACAACGAAGCCATGATGGCCATCATCGAATACAAGGGTCATCCGGATGCCAAGCCCATCGTGCTGGTCGGCAAGGGTCTGACCTTCGACTCCGGCGGCATCTCCATCAAACCGGCCGACGGCATGGACGAGATGAAGTACGACATGGGTGGCGCTGCCTCCGTGCTCGGTACCATGCATGCGCTGGCCCAGCTGCAACTGCCGATCAACGTCATCGGCGTGCTGGCAGGCTGCGAGAACATGCCAGGTGGCAACGCCTATCGTCCGGGTGACATCCTCACCTCCATGTCCGGCCAGACCATCGAAGTGCTCAACACCGATGCGGAAGGTCGTCTGGTGCTGTGTGATGCGCTGACCTATGTGGACCGCTTCGATCCGGAAACCGTGATTGACGTGGCGACCCTGACTGGTGCCTGCGTCATCGCGCTGGGCCACCACACCTCGGGTCTGCTGGCCAACCACAACCCGCTGGCCCACGAGCTGCTCAACGCCTCCGAGCAGGCAGGTGATCGCGCCTGGCGTCTGCCGCTGTTTGACGAGTATCAGGAGCAGATCGACAGCCCGTTCGCCGACATGGCCAACATCGGCGGTCGTCCGGCCGGCCCCATCACCGCCGCCGCCTTCCTGTCACGCTTCACCAAGAAGTACAACTGGGCCCACCTGGATATCGCCGGGACCGCCTGGAAGAGTGGCAAGGATAAAGGCTCTACCGGTCGTCCGGTGCCCCTGCTGACCCAGTTCCTGCTGAACCGGGCTGGTGTGGATATCGAAGAGAAAGAGTAACTCTCCGGCCCCTGCCGATGGCTGCATCGGAAGGGTTGGCGTTACCCTGAACCACAAGGAAGAGGCCCGCCTCTTCCTTGTTTCATTCTTGAATCAGTGAGCTGCGGACGGGAAACGCCCCGTCAGCCTCATGAGGCGGTCAACAATCCGTCACCGCAAAACGGGATCAACCTGATGAGCCAAGTGACCTTTTACCTGATGAGCGAACAGGATGACGCGCAGGCCTCTGCGGTCGAGCGACTGGCCTGCACTCTCGCGGCCGAGTCGTGGGGCGCGGGCCATATCTACCTGTTCTGCAACGACGAGGCCCAGGCCCTGCGTCTGGACGAGCTGTTGTGGCAGCTGCCACCGGAGCGCTTTGTGCCGCACCAGCTGCAGGGCGAAAGCGGCATGGCTCCGGTGGAGATCGGCTATCAACCACCGAAACGACGCAACGCCCGCCTCATCAATCTGGCCACTGCGACACCTTTGTTTGCAGGACACTTCGCTCAAGTGGTAGATTTTGTCCCCACTGATGAAACACAAAAGCAGCAAGCCCGCGAGCGCTACAAGCACTATCGCCAGGCAGGCCATACCCTCGAAATGAGGGATCAGCCCGTCCTTGCCGCACCGGATCCGGCGCAGCCCTGACTGCAACCAATTGATCCATAAAGAATCAACACCAGACTCCATCCATCCAGATTACGGCGAGACCATGGAAAAGACTTTTAATCACAACGCCATCGAACAGGCGCTCTATCAGCACTGGGAAGCCCAGGGTTACTTCAAGCCCCACGGCGACACCAGCAAAGACTCCTTCTGCATCATGATCCCGCCGCCGAACGTCACCGGTAGCCTGCACATGGGTCACGCCTTCCAGCAAACCCTGATGGATACTCTGATCCGCTACAACCGCATGCAGGGCAAAAACACCCTGTGGCAGGCAGGTACCGACCACGCCGGTATCGCCACCCAGATGGTGGTTGAGCGCAAGATCGCCGCAGAAGAGGGCAAGACTCGCCACGATTACGGCCGTGATGCCTTCATCGACAAGATTTGGCAGTGGAAGGAAGAGTCCGGCGGCACCATCACCCGCCAGATGCGCCGTCTGGGCGACTCCGTGGATTGGGAGCGCGAGCGCTTCACCATGGATGAGGGTCTCTCCGCCGCCGTGCAGGAAGTGTTTGTTCGTCTTTACGAAGATGGCCTGATGTACCGCGGCAAGCGTCTGGTGAACTGGGATCCGAAACTCAACACCGCCATCTCCGATCTGGAAGTGGAAAACCGCGAGATCAAGGGCCACATGTGGCACCTGCGCTATCCGCTGGCCAACGGCGCCAAGACCGCCGAAGGCAAGGATTACCTGATCGTCGCCACCACCCGTCCGGAGACCATGCTGGGCGATACCGCCGTGGCCGTGAACCCGGAAGATCCGCGCTACAAGGCACTGATCGGCCAGCATATCCTGCTGCCGCTGGTGAACCGTCTGATCCCCATCGTCGCCGACGAACACGCCGACATGGAGAAGGGCACCGGTTGCGTGAAGATCACCCCGGCCCACGACTTCAACGATAACGAAGTGGGCAAGCGCCACAGCCTGCCGATGATCAACATCTTCACCTTGGACGCCCACGTGCGTGCCGAGGCAGAAGTGGTCGATACCAACGGCAACCCCTGCACCGCCTATGATGCGGCCCTGCCGGTCGAGTTCGCCGGTCTGGAGCGCTTCGCCGCCCGTAAGGCGATTCTGGCCAAGCTGGAAGAGCTGGGTCTGCTGGACGAGATCAAGGATCACGTGCTGCAACAGCCTTACGGCGATCGCGGTGGCGTGCCCATCGAGCCGATGCTGACCGATCAGTGGTACGTGCGCGTGGCACCGATGGCCAAGACCGCCATCGAAGCGGTGGAAGATGGCCGCATCCAGTTCGTGCCCAAGCAGTACGAAAACATGTACTTCTCCTGGATGCGCGACATTCAGGACTGGTGCGTCTCCCGTCAACTGTGGTGGGGTCACCGCATCCCGGCATGGTATGACGATGCTGGCAACGTCTACGTGGGCCGTGACGAGGCGGAAGTGCGTGCCAAGCACAGCATCCCGTCCGTGACCACCCTGCGTCAGGACGAAGACGTGCTCGACACCTGGTTCAGCTCCGCCCTGTGGACCTTCTCCACCCTGGGCTGGCCGAACAACACCGAGGCACTCAAAACCTTCCACCCGACCGACGTGCTGATGAGCGGCTTCGATATCATCTTCTTCTGGATTGCCCGGATGATCATGATGACCATGCACTTCATCAAGGACGAAAACGGCCAGCCGCAAGTCCCGTTCAAGACCGTTTACATCACAGGCCTCATTCGTGACGAAGAAGGCCAGAAGATGTCCAAGTCCAAGGGCAACGTGCTGGATCCGCTCGACATGATCGACGGCATCTCCTTGGAAGACCTGCTGGAGAAACGCACCGGCAACATGATGCAGCCGCAGATGGCCGAGAAGATCGGTAAGCGTACCGCCAAGCAGTTCCCGGAAGGGATCGATGCCCACGGTACCGACGCCCTGCGCTTCACTCTGGCAGCGCTGGCCTCTACCGGTCGTGACATCAACTGGGACATGAAGCGCCTGGACGGCTACAACAACTTCTGCAACAAGTTGTGGAACGCCTCCCGCTATGTGCTGATGAACACCGAAGATCAGGATTGCGGTTTCTCTTCGCAAGGCAAGGGCGGCGAGATGCAGTTCAGTCTGGCGGACCGCTGGATCCAGTCCCAGCTGCAAGTGGCCATCCGTGACTTCCGCACCGCCCTCGATACCTATCGCTTCGATATCGCCGCGGGCGTGCTGTACGAATTTATCTGGAACCAGTTCTGTGACTGGTATCTGGAGCTGACCAAGCCGGTGCTGACCAAGGGCTCCGAGGCCGAGCAGCGCGCTGCACGCCACACCCTCGTCAGCGTCCTCGAGACCCTGCTGCGTCTGGCGCATCCGATCATCCCGTTCATCACCGAGACCATCTGGAAATCGGTCGCCCCGCTGGCTGGCGTACACGCCGACACCATCATGATTCAGGCCTTCCCGGAGTTCAACGCCGCCAAGGTGGACGAAGCCGCGATGGCGGATCAGGAGTGGGTGAAGGAGTTCATCGTCAGCATCCGCAACATCCGCGCCGAGATGAACGTGGCACCGAGCGTGCCCCTCAACGTGCTGCTCCAGTGCGATGCCAAAGATGCCCAGCGCGCCGCTGACAACGAGGCCTTCCTCAAGTCGCTGGCCCGTCTGGAGTCCATCCGCGTACTGGCGGATGGTGAAACCGCCCCGCTGTCAGTGAAGAAGCTGATCGGCGCCACCGAGCTGATGATCCCGATGGCCGGTCTCATCGACAAGGATGCCGAACTGGCCCGTCTGGCCAAAGAGGTTGCCCGTCTGGTGGGTGAGTGCGGCCGCATCGAAGGCAAACTCGGCAACGAAGCCTTTGTCGCCAAGGCGCCGGAAGCGGTCATCGCCAAAGAGCGCGAGAAGCTGGAAGATTACCGTCTCCAGCTGACCAAGCTGGAAGCCCAGCAGGCCGAAATCGCCGCGCTGTAATCCTCGTTGCCAGTATCACCGCATACTGGCAACGATTTTTTATACCGCGATGAAATTCCGTCGCGGTATAAAAATTCGGTATACTACCGCCACCCTGCCAAGATATATCAGCTATTCCGTTATGAAATCACCAACCAGACCCGTTACTTCAATCGATGTTGCTCTGCATGCAGGGGTATCGCAATCAACGGTATCCAGAGTCTTTATCGAGGGCAGCTCGGTTGCAGAGAAAACCAAACAAAAAGTATTTGCGGCGGCCCGCGAACTGAATTACAGACCCAATGCGTTTGCCCGTAGCTTGACCAAAAATGAATCAAAGCTGATTGGTCTAGTCTTTCCTGATACCGATTACCCCATTCACATGCAAACCCTGCAGTATATCAGTCATGAGCTACAACGCTTTGGTTATGCAGCCGTATTGATGCCATGGTGTGTCGACGAGAGCAATCATCACTCTATTCCAAATATTTTCCAGTACCGCGTTGATGGCGTTATTGCTGCATCCGCAACACTCAATAACCAGCTGTACCAAGAATGTGAAGAGTTCAACATTCCAATTGTGCAGTATGCCAGAGTCGCCGATCACACCAACAGCAGCTATGTGGTCAGTGATAACTATGCTGCTGGCAAACAAGCAGCCATGCTATTCAAGAAATCTGGTGTTCAAAAAGCGGTATATCTTACTGGTGATATTCCTACCCAAACCAACACGGCTCGCCAACTTGGTTTTAGCCAAGGGTGGGAAAAGCTGTTTGGTGCCATACCAAAAGTGATTGAGACCAGCTATGACTATCATCAATCGCAAACTGATATTCGTACAATGCTGCGAACAGATAGGCCTGATGCTGTTTTTTGTGCCACCGACAGCCTTGCCATGTCCCTCATGGATGTAGCCAAGAACGAATTTTCAATAATTATTCCACAAGAATTGAAGGTTGTTGGTTTTGATGATATTCCTCAAGCAAGCTGGTTAAATTATCAACTCACTACATTCAAACAAGACTTTCAACGCTTGGCTAATGAAGCTGTTGCTATTTTGATGGAGTTGATTAAAGATGGCAATGCAAAAAAAATAGAGTTGATTATCCCTGCCGAACTAATTGAACGCGCTAGCACCTAAGCATATCAACATACTGTAACGGTTGATCACTGGGTTGCTATGGCACGATAAATAACCGGTATGAAATAAGATAGCGCTTGGGTGAACACAAAGAACACCAATAACCCATAGTGCTTTTTTTGCGGTTTTTTCAACAAGCCTTTCTGTTTATGAAAAAATGTCAACTGAGCATCACTATTGCTCCCCCAAAAATAACTCACCAATAAACCAGTTAAGATAAATGAACATGTACCAACTGGTGCATACCATGGCCATGATATAGCTGTCGACTGGCAATAAAACACTGCAAAAATACTTGATATGCTGCCAACTATTATCCCTTTTTCATTGGCCTTCTCAGAAAATATCCCCAGTAGAAAAGACCCCAATCTAATACCGACAAATATAGATGCCATGCTCGCAATAGACTTCAAGACTGATTCATTG
Source organism: Aeromonas aquatilis (assembly GCF_054052405.1). Taxonomy (NCBI): domain Bacteria; kingdom Pseudomonadati; phylum Pseudomonadota; class Gammaproteobacteria; order Aeromonadales; family Aeromonadaceae; genus Aeromonas; species Aeromonas aquatilis. Next base: position 41,378 of record NZ_JBSTYP010000010.1, read on the forward strand.
GAAATAGAGAGTATTGCAGGTATGACGATCAACAGAGCAGAAATAGGGCTAAGAGCACGAGCCACTCTCTCATAATGCCCACTATCTTCATTCGGCCTTATAAATCTTTTATATATATCAAAAGTTGATACTGTGGCAATGGAGTTGTATGTTGAATCCAGAGTTGACATGGATGCTGAGGTTAATGCTAATAATATCATACTAAAAACGACAGGGTTGGTATGCTTGAATACATAATCTAGAATCACCTCATTGCTATTTTCAAAGTATTTCCCACCATAGAAATAAAAAAGTAATAGACCCAAAAATGCAAACATTAGATATACAAAAAAGGCACCATAACCACATACCATCATGGCCTTCTGCGCATTATCCACATTTTTTGCCGCCAATGTTCGCTGAATCATCAGCTGGTTAGTACCAAAGACACTGAGATGCAAAAAACTAACCGCTAAAATTCCAGACACCAACGTTGTGTCGTCAGACAAATTCATCTTTAAATTAGTTACTGTTAAATGCGACACTGCCGATGTGAGAGAGAATGAATCGATATCAAATAACAATGTAATAATTAATGCAACTGTACCGGTCAACAGAACAATCGACTGGAGTATATCAGTAAAAATAACTGTAGCCATACCACCAAAACATGTATATAACGCAGTAAACATACTAATATATATAATGGCTTCAGTAATACTGACTGGAAGTATTCTAATGGCAATCAATGAGGTGGCATATAACATTATGCCAGATGATATACATTGGATAATGATAAATGTCACAGAATTAATTGTTCTGGCATATATTCCAAAGCGATCTTCAAGGTATTCATAAATTGATTTTACTTTCAAATTGTAAAATATTGGCACAAAAATAGTTGCCGCAAAAAAAATTACTATGGGGTAGTTCATGTGCATACTCATTACCTGCATTCCTGACTGATAAACCCAACCAGGCATGCCAATGAAGGTCATTGCACTAATGTAACTAACCAGAATTGAAGTTCCAATTGCTAACCAACCAAATTGCTGCCCCCCAGTGGAAAAATCATGCCCAGCACTAAGACCGCGCTTCTTAATAATCAAGCTGAGTATAAGGATGGCAAGAAGATATGAACATACAACCAAGATACTTAACATCTCAGACATAATAACGTTCCAATGCGGAATTGGCTGTACTCAGCCTAACGTAACGAGACTGCAATCCAGCCCCAGCGGTTTCATCTACTGGATTTGATTATCCTCGCTAACCTCGGTTCTACTGAGTGATCCATGTCACATAGACATCAAAAATGGGTACGAACCCAATGCGATTGGGACGCGCGTCACAGTTATGACAGGCATGTGCATTCTAGAATAGCCACAAAATGAATACGTAGTCATTTTGGGTAAATGTGATGCTAGTCACACAGTAAGCCCATGGCCATCGTGAAATACCACCCAGATTGACAGAGGCTATCGTCTATGAGCACCAGACGGCACATGAGTGAAGTACCCCTACTCCAACGAATTGCAGCTTACCTTGCAATTCTTGTTGGTTATTTTTTCTACTGCTACAATTTTGTCATCATTGACTACGTTCGCCCATATATTGTTGAACAATATCAAGGGATAACCTTGGCTGATACAGCCGAGTTTTATACTTGGCAGTCTGTTGGGGCACTTATTGGGGCGCTTACTTGCGCTTGGGTTGCGACCCAACTAGGTAAAAAATCAACCTTAATCGCAATCACCGCTCTGAATGGTGGTGCAACCATTATTAATATGATGTTCACCGATTACACCAGTTGGGCCCTAATGCGCTTCATTATAGGTATCTCATTGGGAGGATATTTTACGGTTGCAGTCAGCCTGATGATCGGCCTGTTTCCACCCAGCGTACGTGGCAAGCTGACCGCATTCGCATCGTCCATGTTTTCTGTTGCATTAATGGCGATGGGGGTTTATGCCGCATTTATATCAAGCATCAATGCTCCATGGGAAAGCCTGATGTGGGTTGGTGGCATCCCACCCCTTGCCGCAGCTCTCGTTATGATTTTTATACTACCCAGCGACAAGAGTGTGATCGCTTACGGTGAAGAGCGCGAAAAAAATAATGACGGTCATGCTGACGAACCACAACGCAAAGGTACATGGGGGGAAATGTTTAGTAAACCCTATCGCATGATCACCGTGACTTGCTTGATGCTGGCAGGCCTTAACTTCTATGGCTACCAATTCTTTAGTGGTTTTGTTACTACCTACCTAAAAGAAGTCCGCCAGTTTGATGGTGCAACGATTGGTATTATTTTCTCAATTTCTGCTTTTGGATCACTATTTGGAGCTTGGGTCTGGGGTTATGTCGCTGACCGATTTGGTCGAAAGGTCAATGCGTTTGGATTCATTTTGGCAGGTCTGATGGCATCGGCATTTTTCGTTGCCCCGAGTGATATGTCCATCGGTGGACTGAATATGTTGGCACTGCTTGGCCTTATCTACAACTTTGGTTTATCTGCTTCTGCGGTATGGGGTGGCTACTTTTCTGAATTGTTTCCCGCACACTTGCGCAGTTTTGGCGCAGCGCTGTTTCATGGCGGCAGAATTATCGGGATGTGGGCACCAGTGGTACTTATTTTCATCAAAGAACGCACCGATCTTGCCACCGCCATGTGGGGGTCTCCTATTATCTGGCTCATCGCTGCCCTGCTATGGCTTTCACTGCCAGAAACCCTCAAGGGAGGCCTGCTCTACAAGAACAAGCCCTCACAACGGGCAGCTGCTTAATTACAAATTGGCTTAATCATCAAATACGAGAAAAATTATCATGTCTAAATATCAAGCAACAAAACGCATCGTTCTGGAATATTTCTCCGCTATGGAATCCGCCACCCCGGAAACGGTGGCATCGGTACTGCGCAGCTTCACTTCAGAAGACTATCTGTGGCGAGGTGTGTACCCGTTCAGAGAGCAACAAGGGGCGGAAGCCGTTGCCAGTAATTTTTGGGCCCCTCTCATGAGTACCATGACCCGCATGCAACGCCGTCAAGACATTTTTATTGGCGGTACCAACGAAATCAGTGGTGAGCAATGGGTCATGAGCATGGGGCACTTTATGGGGCTATTCGATGCAGATTGGCTTGGGATTCGTGCCACTGGCAAAATGATAAATATCCGCTATGCCGAATTCACCTGCGTGGAGCATGGAAAAATCACTAAAACAGGATTGTTCCTGGACCTACTGGGAGTGATGGAGCAAGCGGGTTGCTACCCGCTTCCCCCCTCGACCGGCAAGTACTTTACCTATCCGGGCCCGCGCAATCATGATGGCCTGCTGTTTGCCGATGCCCCCGAAGAGGAAGGCGCTGCAACCTTGGCACTGGTCAACAAGATGGTCAACGATCTCTCTGCACTCAATGACAGTGGCGCGATGGGATGCCCCCCAGAAGTGCTGGAAAAGAGCTGGTCAAAAGACATGATTTGGTACGGTCCTTGTGGTATCGGCGCTTCCTATACCATTCCCCGCTACCAGCAACAGCATCAATTGCCGTTTCGTAACAATCTCAAAGACAAAAAGTTCAATGGCCATGTCTGCCGCTTTGCCGAAGGCAATTTTGCTTGCTTCTTTGGCTGGCCGAATTTGTCAAATACCCCAACAGGTGGCTTCCTTGGTATGCCTGGTGGCGAGATCCGTGCAGATATGCAGGTAGTTGATGTTTATTGCCGGGACGGTGACAAACTCAGCGAAAACTGGGTACTGATCGATATCCCGTTCTGGTTAAAACAACAGGGGCTCGATGTTTTTGAACGCACCCGTCAAATCATGAATCCATCCCTGTAATTGAGCTCTTTGCCAACCAACCCCCTTCATAATGAAGGGGGTTTATATTGCCGAGAAAATCAAAGGCCATCGTGGTTACGTATTTATTTGGTTTTTTAATTCCCTGATTTTCCTTCCCGCTTCAGCTCACCAGCAGCCAGCCGCAAAAACCGAGATAGAGCAGGCCGACCAGTGCCAACCGTTCGGCGGTCATCACCCCCTTTCTGAACCCCCACCAGAGCAACCCCACCGCCAGCAGCGTCACCAGCGAGGAGGCCATCATGGCGCCATCCAGCAACCAGGGGGTAAAGAGCAGACAGAACGCCTTGGGGATAGTGCCCTGGATCATCATGGCCCCGGAGATATTGGCCAGCGCCAGCCGGTTCTTGCCCTGTCGCACCCAGATCAGCACGTTCATCAGCTCCGGCATCTCGGTCGCCACCGGACTCAGCAGCAGGGCCGCCAGTACCGGCGAGAGGCCAAACAGCTCGCCCATGCTCTCCAGCTGATGAACAAACAGCTGGGCCGCCAGCGCCACCACCACCAACGCAGCCAGCGTCTGCAGCAACACCTTGCCAACGGGCGGGAGCTCCGCGTCGGGAGCCAGCTTGAGGGGCTCCGGCAGCTCGACCTCGTGGCAGTCAGTCTGTTTCAACTCGCGCCTTACATAGACGAGGTAGACCAACACAAAAAGCGGGGCCAGCCAGCTCTTGCCGGTAAAGGCGACCAGACCCAGTACAGTGGCAACCAGAAAGATACCCATAAACCAGCGCTGATCCCGGCCAATCTCGCGCTGCACCTCGCCGTCGATGGCTCGTTCGGTACGCCCCATGCAAAGCAGCAGGGTGAGGCCGACCGCTGCATAGCCGATGGTGGCCAACACAAGCGGCCCGCCAAGGGCGGCGCCAATGCCGATCTCCTGCTGGGCGGTTGTGTTGCCCATCAGCAGAGCGGTGAGGGTCACGATACACTCGGGCAGCGCCGTACCCAGTGCCGCCAGCAGGGAACCGGTGGCGCTTTGGGAGAGTTTGAAGTGGTGGCCGGTCCACTCGATGCCGTTGACGAAGTATTCGCAGGCAAAGTAGATGGTGGCCGCAGAGACGAAAAATAACAGCAGGGTAATCAACATAATAGATACCGCCAGGCGAGCAGAATAACCGATGGACCCGATATGGCTCGCCCGGCTGGCGTGCATATCGAGGCCAAAGGTCTTGCAGAGCGATAGTGCCTATCGCCGCCCATGCCATGGATACGAGGATCCAAGAGTGTTGACATGGGCCCGGCCCGGAATGCGGGCGGGTTGCTACTCCCCAATGACTGAGGGGACTTTTTACCAACTCGACCGCCGCCTCACAAGGCAAATTAATGACAACTCATTCAATAAGTTGTAAGGGAATGTAACCTCGCCAGCCTCCCCTCCCCGCTGCCATTGCGCTGTTGGCACACCGATTGCTGTAGGTAGTTCACTATCCACAACAGTTTGGGAAGGATAAACAATGAAACGGTGGATCCAACATTTCTATCAACTGAACCGCCTCAACTGGCTGATGGTCTGGTTGTTGCTCTGCTGCAGCATCATTCTGCTGTTTCCGGCCGGGCTGATGAAAGGGGCCGTCAGCCAGTGGGCTGCGGATCATGCGGCCTGGCTGGGAGTCGGCATGCTGATCGCCATCTCCTACTTCTGCAGTCAGGGCTTCCTGATCGCCTGGGAGTGGGCATGCGAAGAGTGGCAGGCGCGCCGTCAGCAGGACCAGCTGGCCCAGATGATCGGCTTCCTCGACTTCAACGAGAAAGCGGTGCTGCGCGAGTTCGTGCTGCAGCGTAAAAGCGTCATAAACTTGCCGATCACCGAACCCGCCGTCAAAAACCTGATGGATGCCGGCGTCCTCACCTACGCCTACGGCAAGCCGACCCGGGAGAAGGATGACGAGAACCAGATCCGAGCCCTGATGATCGCCCTGCCCGCCCGACCACTGCTCACCTACAAGGTGCTGGGGCTGTCGCGCGGCAAGATGAGCGACGAGCAGGTGGAGCAGATCATGAACGCCCGTCCCAAGTTCGCCCAGAAGGGGTTCCAGCGCTAACCGCCGCCCAACCGCCAGATGCAAAAGAGCCGGACACTGTCCGGCTCTCTCGTTTCTGCGCTACATGATGTACCGCTCAGTTTTCCCTTCTGCGCCCTACCCCTTGAGGCTGGAGCAGAAGCTCACATCCGCAACCTTGGTCACCGGATCATAGCTGTGATAGAGCTCGAAACAGGGCCTGTCATCAAGCTCATGACCGGCAGCCACTATGTCACCAATGTGCTGCTGCCAGAGCAGAGGATATTGGGCCTGATCGGTGACGGTTGTCCGTGTCAGGGCATAACGCCCCCCTGCCAATGACTGGATCTCCACACAGCCACTGCCTTTGGTCCCCGCCGGCACGGTGACGCAGATATCGGTGCGGCACTGCTGGGGGGCGGTGATCTCGGGGTTGTCGTGATAGATAAATATCCACTCCGCCTCTGCCAACCCCTGTTCCGCCGACCACTGGTAGAGCTGGTCACACACCGGCTCATAGCCTGTGCCGTAAGGGCCGGTAACCCGGATATAGGCAAGGGTGCGCGGGGCCATCTGTTCGGTTTTCATCGGTTGCCTCCTTTCATGGGAACGGCTTTCAGCATAACCAGCCCCGCGGGCGGCGGCGTGTCCATTCTTGCTCAGTTGCAGCAGTGAAGGTTGGCGGCGCAGTGCCCCCGGCGTCATGGCAAACTGCTTGCGAAACGCCTTGGCAAAGGCCTGCGAGCTGGCAAAACCGGCCGATAGGGCTATCTCGGTCACCGGATCCCGGCTGTAGCAAAGAGAGCGAGCTGCCCGCTCCATCCGCAAGCGGCGCTGCATCTCGGCCGGGGTTTCGCCAGTGACGGCGGTAAAGACCCGATGAAAGTGATAGCTGGAGAGCGCCGCAAGGCTGGCCGCCTCACTGAGGCAGAGCTCGGGATTCTGCTCAAGCGCCCGGATCACCGGGCGCAATCTGGCCTGATAATCGACCATAACGTTAGCGACTGGCGCCCCCCGCGACTCTGGCCATATAGAACACATCCACATAGCGCCCCTGGCGGAAGGCATAGTCACGAGCCAGCCCCTCCTGAGTGAAACCGAACTTGCGATAGAGCGCCTGCGCGGCCTCATTGTCGGTATAGACGGTCAGCTCAATCCGGTGCAGGTTGAGCCAGTTATCGGCCAGATCCAGCGCCGCGGCCATCAGGGCAGAGCCCACCCCTTTGCCTGCCCAGTCATCCCGTACCCCCATACCGATACAGGCCACATGCTTGCGTCTCGGATTGGACTCAACCAGCAGCGAGAGCTGGCCTACCAGCAGGCCGTCGACCTCGGCGACCAGCGCCACCACACCACTCTGTTCCAACCGCTGTTGCCACAGCCCCAAGGTCGGAAAAGGCAGTTGCAAGGTGCCCGCCTGGGCATTGGGCATGGCATAGAGATCCCGCAAGGCAGGGGCATCGGTGGGTTCGGCATGACGGATAGTAATCTGCATATGAGGCTCCTTCTCGAAGCCTCCATCATGCAATATCCGGCGCAGTTACACACCCCCTACCCGCACCCATTTGTCTTGCCTATCAAAGAGCGAGGAAAGGCCCATTGGCCGAGCACGGCGCAGATCCGTAGGCTGACCCCATATCAACAAGGAGAGAAGCCATGACTGACAAGACCCTGCACAGCGCCAACGGCGCCCCCGTCGTCGACAACAACAACAGCCTCACCGCCGGTCCCCGCGGCCCCGTATTGATGCAAGACATCTGGTTGATGGAGAAACTCGCCCACTTCGACCGCGAGCGCATTCCCGAGCGGGTGGTTCACGCTAAGGGCTCGGGCGCCTACGGCACCTTTACCGTGACCCACGACATCAGCCAGTTCAGCAAGGCCGATCTGTTCAGCGACATCGGCAAGCAGACTCCTGTATTCCTGCGCTTCTCCACCGTGGCCGGTGAGAAGGGCGCCGCCGATGCCGAGCGCGACGTGCGCGGCTTCGCCCTCAAGTTCTATACCGAGCAGGGCAACTGGGATCTGGTTGGCAACAACACCCCGGTCTTTTTCATCCGCGACCCGCTGAAATTCCCTGACTTCATCCACACCCAGAAGCGGGATCCGCGCACCAACCTGCGCAGCGCCACCGCCGCCTGGGACTTCTGGTCACGCCATCCGGAATCCCTGCATCAGGTCACCATACTGTTCAGCGATCGCGGCATCCCCAAGAGCCTGCGGGAGATGAACGGCTACGGCAGCCACACCTTCAGCTTTATCAACGATGCCAATGAGCGCTTCTGGGTCAAGTTCCACTTCAAGACCGAGCAGGGCCACAGCTTCTACACCGATGAAGAGGCTGCCAATGTCGTTGGACAGGATCGGGAGAGCAGCCAGGCGGATCTGTTCAACGCTATCGAGCGGGGCGACTTCCCGCGCTGGAAGGTCTATGTGCAGGTGATGCCGGAGGCCGAAGCCCAGACTTACAATATCCACCCGTTCGACCTCACCAAGGTGTGGCCGCACAGCGACTACCCGCTGATCCCGGTGGGCGTGCTGGAGCTTAACCAGAACCCGGACAACTACTTCGCCCATGTGGAGCAGGCCGCCTTTACCCCGGCCAACGTGGTGCCCGGAATCGGCTTCTCGCCGGATCGCATGTTGCAAGGGCGGCTCTTCTCCTACGGTGACACCCAGCGCTATCGCCTCGGCGTCAACCACGGTCTGCTGCCGGTCAACGCCCCGCGTTGCCCGTTTCATCACGGCGCCCATCGTGACGGTGCCATGCGGGCGGACAGCAACGGCGGCGCCAGCCCCAACTATCAGCCGAACCGTTTCGGTACCCAGCAGCCGAGCGAGCAGCACGAACCGGCGCTGAGTCTGGAAGGGGCCGCCCTGCACTACGACTTCCGTGACTACGACAGCGACTACTACAGCCAGCCGGGCAACCTGTTCCGCATCATGGACGAGGGGCAGCGTTCGCGGCTCGCCGCCAACCTGGCGCGCTCCCTTATCAATGTGGAGGATGACGCCATCGTCGCGGCCCAGCTCAAGCACTTCGAGCAAGCCGACCCCGAGTACGCCAAACGGGTCGAACTGGCACTGGCCGCCTTGCAGCGCTAAGCCGCAAGCAGGCAACATCTGCAAAAACAAAACGGGGGCCTGATAGCCCCCGTTTTCTATTGCGAGCAAGCTCACTCAGAGAGCAGGATCCTGCCCGGCCTGCCACCGCAACGCGTTCGCCTCGTGCTCTTTCACAAAGGCATTCTTGCCCGCACAGTAGCGCTCGATATCGTGCTGACAGCTCGCGGCTACCGCCTGCTTTAACTCGGCGTATTCCCGGCATACCGCAGGGTGGGCCCTTAGATAGTCACGAAAGGCCAGATGGCGATGCACATGGTCATCCCCTTGCAAGAAGGCGTGGATCTGGTGGGTTCTCTCATCACCCCCCTTGCGAAAATAGCGGCGGCGCGCAATCCCGCACTCCCCCATCGCCTCATAGCCCAGCGCCTCCAGCTGACCATTCTGCTCATCGAGCCGCTCCAGCGATGATACCTCCAGCATGATGTCGATGATGGGCTTGGCGGCCAAACCGACGACAGAGGTACTGCCGATATGGTGGACAGCTAGCAAGCAGTTATCCAGCGCACTGCGTAATTGAACCTCTTCAGCTACAAAGCAGGCTGGCCATTGGGGGTTGTAGGAGACAACGTCGACTCTCACAGTTTCAGCTCTCTGGATAGTTGCCGATGGCATCGGGCAACAGGGTATGCGATGGGTGGACAAGATAACCAGACGGCAAATTGCCAACAACAAAAACGGAACCAGAGGCTCCGTTTTTCAATGCTGTATCAATCCCGGACGGAACGCGCTTCGCGCTCTTCCCGCTCTCTTGCCAACAAGCGTTTGTACCACCAGCTACTGCGACGACGTTGTGCATTGGAAGAGCGACGAGCCATTTCTTAGGTTCCAGCCAAGAGAAGAAAGGAGCTGCATTATGCGACAGGGATCACGTCCATGTCTTTAGCTGGATCAAGAAAAGCCTCACTGACCCACGGAAATCGTCTTCTGATCTTTCGCCCCCCGGGTGGCAGGCAACACCACCGCAGGAGAGCGCCAGGCCAACGGGCCATTGCTCTCGAGGTCGTTCTGCGGGCCGCACTCCAGCCAGATATCTCCCTGCAGAATGCGGGCCCCTTCGGAATATTTCTGATCCGCAAACCAGCAGACCCGCTCGGGCAATGAGCCCAGCGGTAACACCAGCTCGGGACTGGCAGACTCGCCCACCACAGTGGTTTTGGACGCGGCCAGAGCAGGGGCGAGCCAGAGGGAGGCCAGCAGGCAGAGCAGTACATTTTTCATGGGAGGGATCCTGTTTCGATGGGAGGCACTCTCGAAGAGTCGACCAGCCCCGGGGTTTACTTGACTGACAATCATACTGCCTGCTGGCATTGTGGAACCAATATGGTAGCCTGCCAGCGCCTGCGGGCAGTCTCTCGCTGCCACGCGCAAACTTCCGGTGAATTTGTCACGTCCTGACAAAATATAACCTTATTTATCAAATCGTTATTTGGATATTATCCCAATGCGTATCATGCCGTTGCTTCAGGCGGCCTGCCTGAGCCTGATGTTGTCCGCCTGCGTTGCCCCATTGCTGATGATGAGCCCCACCAGCCAGCTGATGTGGGCCCTGCTCAAGCCGCTGGTCGGCTTTGACCCGAACGAGGTCAATCTGTTCGAACAACCCCTGATCAAGGATCGGATGACCGCCATCCTTGGCCCCAATTACGACAGCACCATGCAGTTGCTCAAGACTGCCGACAAGTTACAGCAGGAGGGGCCGCTTTTCTATGTGGTCTCCGAGTATGCGCCGGTGCCGGATATCGCCAAGCAGGCGGGGATGGTGTGGAACTCGCAAACCAACCAGATGTCTGTATTGCTGCAAAAAGGGGATGGCACCACCCTGACCTTCGGCGAAAATCTGGCGGGCACGGCACCGACATGGCCAACCGCCATGCAGAGCTGGCAGACCCCCACCAGCCAGCTCACCCCGGCGGCCAATGCCCTGACCGGTGCGGCAACTAGCCAGAGTGGCACCTCCCCCTTCTCCCTTGGCAGCGCGCTGGGCACAGTGACCCGCGGCGTCACCGGCTCGCTGACCAACAGCGCAAGTCAGGCTATCAGCGGCGCAGCCGCCAACGCCACAGGGCAGGCCACCCAAGCGGTGAGCCAGAGCGCGACCGACCTGACTCACAGTGCGACCACCGCAGTCACCGCGCCTGCCAAACAGGCAGCCAGCAGCGCAGCTGCCACCGTGACGCAAGAAGCGACCAAGGCCGTTGCCGCTCCTGCCAAGCAAGCCGTCAGCAGCGCTGCTGCGACCGCGACGCAAGAAGCCACCAAGGCCGTTGCAGCTCCTGCCAAACAAGCCGTCAGCAGTGCCGCTGCGACCGCAACGCAAGAGGCCACCAAGGCCGTTGCAGCTCCTGCCAAACAAGCCGTCAGCAGCGCCGCGGCGGCCGTGACACAGGAAGCCACCAAGGCCGTTGCCGTTCCTGCCAAGCAAGCCGTCAGCAGTGCCGCCGCTACCGCGACGCAAGAGGCAACCAAGACTGTTGCCGTTCCTGCCAAACAGGCCGTCAGTAGTGCCACCTCTACCGTGACGCAAGAGGCAACCAAGGCCGTTGCCGAACCAGCCCGGCAGGCCGTCAGTGCCGCCTCTCATACGGCCGGAGAGAGCGTTGCCGATGCCGCCAGAGCGGTGGAAGCCAAGGCTCGCGCCAAGGCAGAAGCAGAGATGGAAGCCCTGCTGAAATAAACCGACAGGCCACCGCAAGGTGGCCTGTTTTTTATCCCGCTACCGGATCATGACGTTATGGAAAAGGCCACATAGACTGTTAGGTAACTACCCGCTCAAGGAGTGCATCATGCGTCGTCTGCTCCCTGCTCTCGCGTCTCTCGCTCTGTTTATCGCGCTCCCGGCTCCCGCGCTTATCTACTATTCGGAGCAGAATATGCCGCTCAATGGCCAGGATAAAAATGGCCAGCCTGTGGGGTTGGCAGTCGAGTTGCTGCGCCTGATGTGGCGCGAAATGGGGGAGCCGGAGCAACCTATTCACTTCATGCCTTGGGCCCGCGGCTGGTATCTGCTGACCCAGCAGCAAGAGGCCGTGCTCTTTACCACGGCTCACACCAAGGAGCGGGATCCCCACTTCCTCTGGGTCTGCCCCATCAGCCACTCGCGGGTGTCACTGGTCGGCCGCAAGACAGATGCCCCCAAAGTGGCTAGCAAAGCGGATCTCGCCAAGCTGCAGATCGGCGTGATGCAGGCGGATGTGGGGGAGCAGTTGCTGCTCAACCGCGGGATCAGCCCGGGCAATATGATGGCGGTGGAACGGATGGAACAAGTGGTACGCCAGCTCATCATGGCCCGCACCGATCTGGTGGCGGGCAACGAGGTGATGTTGCGCCATCAGGTCAAGGCGCTGGGCTTTCCCAGCGAGGATTTTGTCACCGTCGCGATTCTTGAAGAGCAGGACAACTGCTTCGCCTTCAATCTGAGGGCAGACAAGCAGCAGGTTGCCCGCCTGCAACAGGCGCTGGACAAGGTCAGGCAGGGGGATGAATACAAGCAGCTGATGAAGCGCTACCAGTTGCTCAGTATCCTGCCCGAGACCAATTCCCCCATCCCGCGCCTAGAATAGCTCCGGCCCGCCCTATGGCGGGCTCTCTCTATCTCCCGCCGATGACGCCTGCGATGCCTCCACCGGCGCTGTAATGAGGTGGTTCAGAAATAGATTGAACAGCTCGGCACGCGAGCCGAGCCGCAGCTTGCCATAGAGATGCTTGCGGTGATTCTTCACCGTACCTCTGCCAATCCCGAGCTCCGCGGCAATCGCCTCGGTATCCAGCCCCTGCAGCAGCAACTCCGCCACCTGCCGCTCGCGCCGGGTAAGCCTATCGCCCCCGACACTCGCCATCGCCAGCTCCACCGCGCTCTTGAGGCTGGCGCTGTCTGGCAGCGCCGTACTCTGTGCCAACAGGGGCTGACTCTGCCGCCACTGCTGACGACAGAGCGAATGTACCAGCGGGAACAGCTGCCCCAGCCTCGCCAGCTCGTCACGACTGAGGGTACTGCGCTTGTCGAGTCGCCCCAGAAACAACATCAGCGTCAGCCCGTCCCGCACCGGCAGGATCAGTCCCACCTCCTCCTGCCAGCCGGTAGCCTGATAGAAGTGGTGGCGATATTCGGGATCGAGCCGCCCTTGAGAGACCTGCGCCAGCGTCCAGACGCCGGCAGGCAAGCCCTGTTCCAGCGCCTGCATAAAGGGATCCTGACTGAAGTGGCTGGTGAGGTAGCGATCAAACAGCAGAGCCCGCTGATGGTTGAGGTTGTCGTAGAGGTAGACGGGGCGCTGCCCCACCCCGAGCAGCAGGGCGCAATCAAACGCCACCTGTTGCTGGATCAGCCGCACCAGCGCCGCCGCAAAGGCGCTGCTGTGCAGGGCATCGACCACCTCGGTCATGCTGCGAGTCAAGGCATCTGTGGTGAATGGCTGGGTCATGGTGGCACGTTTCCGGTGACGGGGAGCGATTCCCCGCTATGGCTGAATGCTAGCACGAGAGTGGCAAAACTGTCCCTCAGGGGACATATCCGCCACCAACCAGAACGGCGAGGATGACGGCTTTTCCCCAGCTGTAGGAGAACCCATGATCAACCCCCACCTGCTCGATGAGCTGACAGAGCGCGGCCTTGTGGCCCTGAATTCCGACCCGGCGGCCCTGGCCGATCATCTTGCCACCCCGCGCACCGTCTATTGCGGGTTCGATCCCACCGCCGGCAGCCTGCATATCGGTCATCTGGTGCCGCTCTTGATGCTGCGCCGCTTCCAGCTGGCTGGGCACACCCCGGTGGCGCTGGTGGGCGGGGCAACCGGCCTTATCGGCGACCCCAGCTTCAAGGCGACCGAGCGCAGCCTCAACAGTGCCGATACCGTGCAGGGTTGGGTCGCCAGCCTGTCTGCCCAAATCAGGGCGCTGCTGCCCGCCGATGAGGGCCTGTCGGCCCCGCAACTGGTCAACAATGGCGACTGGATGGGGCAGATGTCCGCCCTCGATTTTCTGCGGGATATCGGCAAGCACTTCTCGGTCAATGCCATGCTGGCGCGGGAATCGGTGCGCCAGCGGCTGGCCCGTCCGGATCAGGGCATCTCGTTCACCGAGTTCTCCTACGCTCTGCTGCAATCCTACGACTTTGCGGTGCTGCACCAGCGGCTCGGCTGCACCCTGCAGATTGGCGGCAACGACCAGTGGGGCAATATCACCAGCGGCATGGATCTCACCCGTCGCCTCCATCAGGCGCAGGTACACGGCATGACCCTGCCCCTTATCACCAAGGCAGACGGCACCAAGTTCGGCAAAACCGAAGGGGGCACGGTCTGGCTCGATCCGGCGCTCACCTCCCCTTACGCCTTCTACCAGTTCTGGCTCGGCACCGCGGATGAGGATGTCTACCGCTTCCTGCGCTACTACAGCTTTATGTCGCTGAGCGAGATTGATGCACTGGAGGCGGAAGACGCGAAGCGGCAGGGGCGCAAGCAGGCCCAGCAGGTGCTGGCGAACGAGCTGACCGAGCTGGTACACGGCAAGGCGGCGTTGGCGGCAGTGCAGCGCATCAGCGAGTTGCTGTTTAGCGGCGACGTGACCCGCCTCGGCGAGAGCGATCTGGCCCAGCTGGCGCAGGATGGCATGCCGAGCAGCACCGTCAGCGGCGAGACGGATCTGGTCAGCCTGCTGGTCAGCTGCGGTCTGGCGAACTCCAGGCGCATCGCCCGCGAACTGCTGGCAGCGGGCGCCATCAGCCTCAATGGCGCCGTCAGGCAGGATGAGCAGCTGAATGCCGATGATCGGCTGTTTGGCCGCTACCTGCTGCTGCGCCGGGGCAAGAAGCAGTATCACCTGGTGGCGTGGCAATAAGCCGCAGGGCGGGGAGCACAGCCTCCCCGCCCGCACCCAGAACCCCTTTTGAATCCCGAGTTGCGATCCCCCTCACAGCCTCTCCCGTCAGCAGCTACCATACTGGCACCGGCGAACATGGAGTACGCCACACAATCTGTTCCTCACGAATCAACAAGGATGCTGATGATGAAGAGATGGCTTCTGGTGCTGCTCTGCACCCTGCCCATGCTGGCACACGCCAGCGGATACACCCAGACCCGCTACCCCATAGTGCTGGTGCACGGCCTGTTCGGCTTCGACAAGCTGCTCGGGGTCGATTACTTCTACGGCATTCCCCAGGCCCTGAGCCGGGATGGTGCCAAAGTCTACGTGGCCCAGGTGTCAGCCACCGCCAGTTCGGAGCAACGGGGGGAGCAACTGCTCGCCCAAATTGAGCTGCTGCTGGCGGCCACCGGCGCCGAGAAGGTCAACCTGATCGGCCACTCCCACGGCGGCCCTACCATCCGCTATGTTGCCTCGGTCGCCCCAGAGCTGGTCGCCTCCGCCACCAGCGTCGGCGGGGTCAACTACGGCTCAGAGATTGCCGATCTGGTGCGGGCTAATGCCGCCCCCGGCAGCGCCGCCGAGAAGCTGGCTGCCGCCGCGGCCCACGCCCTCTCCGGCATGATTTCACTGCTCTCGGGCGGGAGCCAGCTGCCGCAAGATCCGGTCGCCGCCCTCGATGCCCTCACCAGCAAGGGTGCCAGCCAGTTCAACCAGCGCTACCCGGAGGGGCTGCCCAGCCGCTATTGCGGCGAGGGGCCGATGCAGGCGACCAACGGCGTCTACTACTTCTCCTGGAGCGGGCGCGGCAACCTGACCAATCTGCTGGATCCGGTGGATCCTGCGCTGGCGCTGACCGGCGCCTTCTTCAAGGAGCCCAATGACGGACTGGTCGGGGTCTGCAGCAGCCACCTCGGCAAGGTGATCGGCACCGACTACCGGATGAACCATCTGGACGAAGTGAACCAGTCCTTCGGCATCCACCATTTGTTCGAGACCGATCCGGTCACCCTCTATCGCCAGCATGCCAACCGCCTCAAGGAACTGGGACTATGAAGATACCCACCCTGCTCGTCGTGCCCTGCGCCATCACCCTGCTGCTTGGCGGGGTGTTGCTCTGGCCCACTGCACCGACGGCAGACTCATCCCCCGCTCAAGCCAGCCAGCATGCACAGAGCCACCCGCACGATCCCGAGCAGGAGGCCGCCGATGCCCTGCAGGCGCGCTATCGCACCTTTGTCTCCGCCCAGAGCAGCCTGACAGTGCCCACCGAGACCTCCCTCGCCAGCCTGCAGATCCTGTTTGACGAGCGAGAGCAGCTGCGCCAGCAGAGCTTTACCCCGACCGAGCAAGCCCAGCTGTTTGCCGAAGATCGGCTGATGGAGCAGCTGACCCTGCGCCGCAGGGCGCTGGCGGAAGCGAGAGACAGCGACAAGTCGCAGCTGGCCAGCGAGCTGGATCTCTGGCTGGCGGAGCAACCGGGCTGGTTTCGCGAGGCGGAGGCCAACAGCCGCCTGCTTGAGGAGTTGCAAGAGCTGGCGCAGATGGAGCCAGCCAAACGGGAGGCTCTGCTGCTGGAAACGGGAGGGCCGGAAGCGGTGGATCGGATGCGCCAGCTGGAGCAGAACCGGCAAGGGTTCGAGGAACAGCTCAGCGGCTTTCTGGCCGAGCTCAGACAACTGCCGAACGAGGCCCGGGCCGAACAGCAGCAGGAGCTGCTGGCCCGCTGGTTCGAGCCCGGACAGTGGCGCCGGGTCGAGGCGCTCACCCGGATCAAACTGGGGGAGCCACACACCGAATGAGAAGGGGGCCCGAGATGGGCCCCCTTGCTATTGCGCTTATTGCGGCTTGTTGGTCGCCGGCAGCGGCTGCCAGGTGAGGCGGGTTACCTGAGTGCCCTGCACCTCGCACTTGAGGCTCAGCTCCTGCCACCCCTTATCCTGACGCAGGGAGACCTCTCCTTCGATCCCCTGCTCGCCAATCTTCAGCTTATCCTGCTCGAAGATCACCTTGTCGCCGTGGGCGAGATCCATCAGTTTGCCGTTGCAGAGCCAGTGAGCGAGATCCGCCCCCTTCAGCTTGACGCCCCCCTTGGCCGCCTTCTGTTCGGCCGCACCGGGAGCAAAGAGCTTGCTCAGCTCGGCGGCTCGCTTGGTGAGCCACTCCTGACGCTGCTGCATGCTCATCTTGCTGACGAACTCGGCGGGCTGGCCCTTCTCGTCCAGCCATTGGATCAGCTTGCCGCTGTCGTCAAAGGCGAACTGGGCGGCGGGCTCTTTGACCCCGAACAGCTTGCCGCCCTTGAAGTAGTAGCGGCTCTCCCCTCCCAGCTTGCCCAGCTCGTTCATGATGGGCACGGCGATGATGACGGGGGCGCCATCGATCCAGGCCTTGATATCAACGCCGTCATGGCTGAATTGACGGGTATCGAGGGCGCTCTCGGCCCCCTTCTCCATCAGGGTAAACTGCTCGGCGAGAGAAGCGGCCAGAGAAGGGAGGGAGCAGAATCCCAGGGTCAGCGCGATCGCTGTGTTGCGCATTGAGTTGTACATAGCACTCCTGTGATGGACCATCCGGCCCGTGGTTAACTCTCTGTCAGCCAGGCCCGCAGCCCTTCCCGGTGAGCATCGCTCAGGGGCAGGGATTGGCGGGCCCGGTAGTCAAAATGGATCAGGGTCGTTTCGGCGGTGACGGCCAGTTCGCCGCCCTGCCAGGCCTCCTGCCAGACCGTGAAAGAACTGGTGCCGATGCGGCGTACGCCGGTCTTGATGGTGACCGGCTGGCCGTAGAACAGCTCCCGTTTGAACTGCACCGTGTAGCCCGCGATGATCAGATGCCAGTTATGCACATCCAGATCTGGGGAGAAGATCCGGAACAGGGGATCCCGCGCCGATTCGAACCAGACCGCCGGCACCGTATTGTTGATATGGCCGAGGGCATCAGTCTCCTGAAAGCGGGGTTGGATCTGCATTTCCAGCATGGGTTGACTCCTTGTCTCTTTGTTCTGTCCTTGTCCTGTTGATTGGACATCAGTGGCCAATGGGTGGCTGCCGGGCATCACCAGCGGATCAGCATGTTACATGATACTGCTGGCCCAAGCACAGGGATGCCAGCGGCCCTGCGATACCGGCCAGCAGGTGTCGCAGCGCGGCGGATTGTAGGGCTGCACAGAAAAGCGGGCAGTAAAAAGCCCCGCACATCTTGGCTGTGCGGGGCTGATTCAGATAACCAAACGGCTCGGGGGTTAGCCGAGCAGATCGAAGCGATCCGCATTCATCACCTTGTTCCAGGCGGTGATGAAGTCACAGACAAACTTCTCCTTGTTGTCATCCTGGGCATAGACCTCGGCATAGGCGCGCAGCACCGAGTTGGAGCCGAACACCAGATCCACCCGGGTGGCCGTCCACTTCAGGGCGCCGCTGCGGCGATCGCGGATCTCGTAGAGATTGCTCGCTTTCGGCAGCCACTGGTAGCCCATGTCGGTCAGGTTGACGAAGAAGTCGTTGCTGAGTACCCCGACCCGATCGGTAAAGACCCCGTGCCCGGTACCGCCGTGGTTGGTGCCGAGCACCCGCATCCCGCCGACCAGCGCCGTCATTTCACAGGCGGTGAGCCCCATCAGCTGGGCACGATCCAGCAGCAGCTCCTCCGCCGTCACCACATAGTCCTGCTTCAGCCAGTTGCGGAAGCCATCGGCCAGCGGCTCCAGCACCTCGAACGAGGCCACATCGGTCTGAGCCTGAGTGGCGTCCCCCCGGCCCGGCGCAAACGGCACGCTCACCGTCACCCCGGCGGCCTGGGCTGCCTGCTCGATGGCGAGGTTGCCCCCCAGCACGATGAGATCCGCGACGCTGACGCCACACTCGGCCGCCAGCTTGTCATAGACCGCCAGCACCTTCGCCAACTTCGCCGGTTCGTTGCCCGGCCAATCCTTCTGCGGCGCCAGCCGGATGCGGGCGCCGTTGGCACCGCCCCGCTTGTCGGAGCCTCGGAAGGTACGGGCGCTATCCCAGGCGGTACTCACCCGCTCGCTGATGGAGAGGCCGCTGGCGGCGATCCTGCCCTTCACCGCCGCCACATCATAATCGGCACGTCCGGCTGGCACCGGATCCTGCCAGATCAGATCTTCTGTCGGCACATAGGGGCCGACATAGCGGCTCTTCGGCCCCATATCCCTGTGGGTCAGCTTGAACCAGGCGCGGGCGAAGGCGTCGGAGAAGGCCGCCGGATCATCGCGGAAGCGCTCGGCAATCTTGCGATACTCGGGGTCGAATTTGAGCGCCATATCGGCATCCGTCATCATGGGTTTGCAGCGGATCGACGGGTCCTCCACATCCACCGGCATATCCTCTTCGGCGATATTGATCGGTTCCCACTGATGGGCCCCCGCCGGAGATTTTTGCAACCACCAGTCGTACTTGAACAGCAGCTCGAAGTAGCCGTTGTCCCATTGGGTCGGGTGGGTGGTCCAGGCCCCCTCGATGCCGCTGGTCACTGTGTTGCGGCCGATGCCGCGGCTGTGGTGATTGATCCAGCCGAGCCCCTGCTCCTCGAGGCTGGCCCCTTCCGGCTCGGGCCCAAGCTGTTTGGCATCGCCGTTGCCGTGAGCCTTGCCGACAGTGTGTCCACCAGCGGTCAACGCCACCGTCTCTTCGTCATCCATCGCCATACGGGCGAAGGTGACTCGCATATCCTGCGCGGTTTTCAGTGGATCGGGCTGGCCATCCACCCCTTCCGGGTTGACGTAGATAAGCCCCATCATCACCGCCGCCAGCGGGTTTTCCAGATCCCGCTCGCCGGAGTAACGACCGCCCGGCTTGCCGCTGGGCACCAGCCATTCCTTCTCTGAGCCCCAGTAGATATCCTTCTCCGGATGCCAGATATCCTCGCGGCCAAAGGCGAAGCCGAAGGTCTTGAGCCCCATGGACTCATAGGCCACGGTGCCCGCCAGAATGATCAGATCGGCCCAGCTGATCTTGTTGCCGTACTTCTTCTTGATGGGCCACAGCAGGCGACGGGCCTTGTCGAGGTTGGCGTTATCCGGCCAGGAGTTGAGGGGGGCGAAACGCTGGTTGCCACTGCCGCCACCGCCGCGACCATCGGCGATGCGATAAGTCCCGGCCGAGTGCCAGGCCATGCGGATCATCAGGCCGCCGTAGTGGCCCCAGTCGGCGGGCCACCACTCCTGACTGTCGGTCATCAGGGCAGTCACATCCTGCTTGAGGGCCGCCATATCGAGCCCCTTCAAGGCTTCCCGATAGTTGAAACCGGCCCCCAGCGGATTGGTCTTGGTATCGTGTTGGTGAAGAATGTCGAGGTTGAGGCTCTTCGGCCACCACTCCATTCTGGACGTCTCGACGGAGGTGGTTCCCCCGTGCATGACCGGGCATTTTCCTGCGGAACTGTCTGAATTATTGCTCATCGTTTTCCTCATTTGCTCTGCTGTCCATAACCTGACACAGCATGGCACAGAGGCGTGACACAAACTGTGCAGCAGCGGCCGATTTACGGATCTTGCACGCAAGCGGCCACGGAGCGCCCATCGGCCGCGACAGAAATTGGACGAACTATGGCGCCTCTGCGGGCTGATGGGGCGGCTCGGGCCGCAGCCAGGCGCTGCGAAAATCGAACCAGCCGAGCGCTGTCATCCGCACCCCGTGCACGCCGACCCGACTCTCCAGCTCCAGCCAGTGGTGGAACAGCGGCACAAACCAGCTCTGCTGCTGCACTGTTGCCAACAGGGCGCGGGGGCCAGGCTCCTCACCGCTGGCCCGCCACTGCATCAACCCCTGCCACAACTCATACTGACTGCCCCACACCTTGCGCAGCAACGGGGTGCCCTGCAACCAGGCGTAGGGGGCAAAGGGGCCGGCATGTTCGAGGTTGAGGGTGCCGAGCCAGAGATCCACGTCTTCATCCTCGCCACTCACCCAGCGACCGTAATCGAGGGTGCGCACCTCCAGCCGGATCCCCTGTTCGGCCAGCAGGCTGCTCATGGCGTTAGCGCACTCGTTGAACTCCAGATGCTGGTTGAAGCAGGCAAGCACCAAGGTCGTCGGCATCTGCGCCGGTGTGGGCAAGGGCGCGGGCAGCGCTTCGCGCCAGTGGGGCAGCAGGCCAAGGGCGCTGGTCCAGCCCCGTTGCAACTCGGGGGCGACCCGCCCCATCAGAGCCACCGGATTGAGCAGTTGGCCGAGCCACTGCCGCAGGGCGGGATCCTGCAAGGATCCGGAGCGATCGTCCTGCAGCAGGAAGTAGCAGCCCGACTCCAGCTCCGATTCGCCGCGCATGGTGCCGAGCTCAGGGCTGTCGCGCCCCAGCTGCAGATGTGTCTCCAGCCGCTCCGCCAGCTCCGGCAGCATCCAGATATCGATCTCGTCGAGCAGGGCGCGCAGGCCGAAGTAGTCGTCAAACGCCGCAAGGCAAAGATGCAGGGGATCGTTGGCGGCCACCCGGTAGGGGCCGGTGCCCACCGGTTGCAGGGCAAAGCCCGCCTCCCCCTTGAGCTCCCGCGGCAAGATGGTTGCCACCGGCTCGCCCAGCAGGTGGGGCAGCCAGGGATCCGGGCTGTCGAGATAGAGATCCAGCGTGCGCGGCCAGGGGCTCTCCAGACGAGTCAGATGGGAAAACAGCGGGCGATCCCGCAGGGCCAGCAGACTCTCCATCACATCTTCCACCACCAGCTCGCGGCCGTGGTGAAAACGTACCGCCGGGCGCAGGTAGAAACGCCAGTGACAGGGGCCCAGACACTCCCAGTGGTGGGCCAGATCCCCTTCGATTTCCCCATTTTCCTCATTTCGCCGGGTGAGGCCGTTGAAGATCTGGCGGCTCAGGTGAATTTCGGAGCGGCGCATCGGGCCAGTGGGCAGCAACTGCGGCAGCGGCCGGTAGTATGGCACCCGCAGGATCTGGCGCCCTTCCCGGGTGGCCTGACCGAGCTGTTCGATCAGCAACGGAGTGAGCAGATCAAGGCGATTTTCGGCCAGCCGCACCGCCTGCGCCAGCTGGCCCTGACTGAGCAGATCCCGCAAGCGGCGCCGGGTCAGGCTCTCCTGACTATCGAGCAGGGTGAGCCGGGAGCGCCGCCCCCGCCCCGCTTCCGCCGACCAGCTGAGCCAGCCCTGATCCTGCATCCGCCGCAGCAGCAGACGGACGTTGCGCGGGGTGCAGCAGAGCAGCTCCGCCACCTCGGCGAGACTGATCTCCCGCTCGTCGCAGCCAAGCAGCTGGGCGAGTCGTTGAAATTGCTGGTAGAGGCGACCGGTCGGCATAAAAGAGGAAATCCTGTTGCTATAAGTCATCAGTTTTTACTTCCGCATTTTAGCTCAATACTGCTGGCGAACGTGAGAACCACCGCACAGGAGCACCATCATGAGCCACGCCAATCCCCTCAAACCGAACCGGATCCAGCAGACCTTGCGCCGTTACTTCAAGCGGATCCTGCCGCGCCCGCTGGCACTCATCGAGGATCCCATGCAGCAGCTCAACCGCCTGATGCAGTGGGATATGAACCAGATCGATGACAAGGAGTATCGCCGCCGCCTCTGAGTGCGGGCCATGCCAACCACTCGGGACGCGCATCCCCTGCGGGCGACATTGCTTTGCCGGATCTTGCTGTTTACATCGGCCACGGGCCTGATAGATTGGACGTCTATCCATCTATAACTGCCACAAGCAACATCCAACAAGGAGTGTGTGATGAAAGATGCGACCCTGGCCCTGCACCACGGCTTTTCCAACGACCCCACCACCAAAGCGGTCGCCGTGCCCATCTACCAGACGGTGGCCTACGAGTTCGAGAGCGCCCAGCACGGGGCGGATCTGTTCAATCTGGCGGTGCCGGGCAATATCTACACCCGCATCATGAACCCCACCAACGATGTGCTGGAGCAGCGGATGGCCGCGCTGGAAGGGGGCATCGCCGCGCTGGTGGTCTCGGCAGGTTCCGCCGCCATCACCTACGCCATTCAGGCGCTGACCGCCGCCGGTGACAACATCGTCTCCACCCCTCAGCTCTATGGCGGCACCTACACCTTGTTCGCCCACATGCTGCCGAGTTTCGGGGTCGAGGTGCGCTTTGCCAAGGATGACAGCGCCGAGGCCATCGCCGCCCTTATCGACGACAAGACCAAGGCGGTCTACTGCGAAAGCATCGGTAATCCGGCGGGCAACATCGTCGATCTGGCCGCACTGGCCAAGGCGGCCCACGCCCGTGGCGTGCCGCTCATCGTCGACAACACGGTCGCCACCCCGGTGCTCTGCAAGCCCATCGAACACGGCGCCGACATTGTCGTACACAGCCTGACCAAATATGTGGGCGGCCACGGCAACTCGCTGGGTGGCGTCATCGTCGACTCGGGCAAGTTCCCCTGGGCGGATCACGCCGAGCGCTTCCCCCAGCTGACCAAACCCGAGCCCTCCTACCACGGGGTGGTCTATACCGAGGCCTTTGGCCCAGCTGCCTTTATCGGGCGGGTGCGTACCGTGCCGCTGCGCAATACCGGCGCGGCGCTGGCGCCGATGAACGCCTTCCTGCTGCTGCAGGGGCTGGAGACCCTGAGCCTGCGCATGGAGCGCCACGTCGACAACGCCCTGCGGGTCGCCAACCACCTCAAGCATCACCCCAAGGTAGCCTGGGTCAGCTACGCCGGTCTGCCGGGTCACCCGCACTATCTGCTGGCGGAGAAGTACATGGCCGGTCGCCCCTCGGCCATCCTCTCCTTCGGTCTGAAGGATGGTTATGAAGCGGGCGTGCGCTTCTACGATGCGCTGAAGATCTTCAAGCGGCTGGTCAACATCGGCGACGCCAAGTCGCTGGCCTGCCATCCTGCCTCCACCACCCATCGCCAGCTGAGCGAGGAGGAGCAGGCCAAGGCTGGCGTGAAACCCGAGATGATCCGGCTGTCGGTCGGGATCGAGGCCATCGAAGACATTCTGGCAGATCTGGATCAGGCGCTGGAGGCCTGAGTCAGTCAACGAGGGAGCGGGCATCAGCCCGCTCTTTTTTAGCCATCGGTGAACCGCCCCCCTCGCTTGCTCGTATACCCCATCCTGCCACCGAATCGAGGTCGTTATGATAGTCCTGCACCACCTGAACAAATCCCGCTCCCAACGCATCATCTGGCTGCTCGAAGAGCTGGACCAGCCCTATGAGATCAAGGCGTATCAGCGCGATGCCACCACCTTTCTGGCACCGCCCGAGCTAAAAGCCATCCATCCACTCGGCAAGTCGCCGGTCATCGAGTTCGACGGCCGAGTGCTGGCAGAATCGGGCGCCATCACCGAGTACCTGATCGCCCGCCACGCTCCGGAACGGCTGGCACCGGCTCAAGATAGCCCGGAGTATCCCGAATATCTGCAGTGGCTCCACTTTGCCGAGAGCTCGGGCATTCTGCCGCTGCTGCTCGACATGTTCGTGCGCAAGGATGGCAGCCCGATGCGCTTCCTGCCGGACTACGCCAAGGCGGAGTGTGCCAAGGTGCTGGGCTACCTCAATGAGGTACTGGCGAATCGCCATTTTCTGGTGGGGGATCGCCTCTCCGGCGCCGACATCATGAACTCCTTCTTGGTGGATCTGCTGGCGCAAAGCGGTCAGCTGGCCCACTTCCCGCATCTGCAAGCCTACTGGGAACGCCTCAATACCCATCCGGCCCGTCAGAAGGCGGTAGAGCTGGAGCGCGAGCTGGATCAGCGCCCCTGACCGAACAGCCATCATGCAAAACGCCCCGACAGTCGGGGCGTTTTTGTTATGCAGCGAGCGCGGTTTACTTGGTCGCAGGCACCTTGTCCCGGCGCGACTTCCACCACCAGCGCAGCCGGATCTGAGAAATGAGCATCCCCGCCAGCATCAGGGCGCAACCGGCAATGGCGCGCTCATCCAGCGTCTCACCCAACAGCAACACGCCACCCACGGCGGCAAAGACGGTCTCCAGACTGAGGATGATGGCAGCGTGGGCCGGATGAGCACCCCGCTGCCCCACCACCTGCAGGGTATAACCGACCCCGACCGAGACCAGCCCGGCATAGAGCAGCGCCTGCCAACCGGCTACTGCGCCAGCCACGGTCGGGGTTTCGATGACAAAAGCGGTGGCGAGGCTGAGCAGGCCGCAGACCACAAACTGCACCCCGGCCAGCTTGATGGGAGCAACCCGGTTGGAGTAGTGATCCACCAGCAGCAGGTGAACGGCCCAGAAGAGGGCGCCGACCACCTGCAACAGATCGCCAAAGCCGATGGTGAACTCGTCGGTGACGCTCAACACATAGAGACCGGCCAGCGCGATGACGGCGCCGATCCAGGTATTGAGGCCGCTCTTGTGACGCAGCAGTAGCCCCAGTACCGGCACCAGAATGATGTAGAGCCCGGTGATGAAACCGGCCTTGGCGGCAGTGGTATAGAGAAGCCCCACCTGCTGCAGGGAGGCGGCACAGAACAGCACCAACCCGGCCAGCACACCACCGATCAGCAGCTGACGATGGTCGCCCGCAACGGCAACAGGTTGTCGGGATTTGAGCCACCAGAGCAGCGGCAGCAGGGAGAGGGCGCCGAGCAGAAAGCGCAGGCCATTGAAGGTATAGGGCCCCATGTGATCCATCCCGAGGCGCTGGGCGACAAAGCCCATACCCCAGATGGTGGCAGCCATCAGCAACATCAGATTGGAGCGCATGGCGATTCTTCCTTAAATCGGCGCGTGACGGGTTATCCGATCCAAGATACCCGCCTCCCTATCCTCTTGTCTCCACTCTTTGTCTTCGCTCTCTACGTTCTGCATCGCACGGCTTTTGAGCACCGCGAGTGTTACAGCAGCGAGGGCTTGGTGAACACGGCCAACAGGGCAATCAGTAGCAGATTGCCCCGCAGGATCCACATCACCCAGACATACTGCTGGCTGGAGATCATCGGTGCCTTGCCCAGACGCAGGGCGCGACGCCAGCGATAGAAGAGGCGACTGGGGTAGTCGAGGGTGCCGACCATCAGCAGAAACAGCCCCATTTTGAGGCCGTAGGCCGGATGGGCAAAGATCTCCGCCACCGAGCTGGCGTGTTCGAGTGCCAGCAGGCAACCGGTGGCAAAGATGGAGAGGAGCGCCAGCGCCGCGATGCCATCCGCCAGCAGCAGACGGCGCACCCGCAACATATTCAGGCCGCGACGAAAGATCAGATATTCGATACAGAGGGCCAGCAGCAGCACCGCTATGCTGCCGTAGTGAGCCATTAAGAGCAGAGTGGGGTTCAGCATCGGAAAAATCTCATTTTCTGCCTTTAGACACGCTATGGGGCATCATATATGCTGGTGTCACTCGAGACGAAAAGGATTTGGTCATGCCTCCCAGCCCCCCCAGAAAAACCTGGTCCCTGACAACCAGAATGCGACTGGGTTTAGTCTTTCTGTTCATTCCCGTACTGCTGCTGGGCACCGTCTACTACCTGCATATGGAGCGCACCTTGCACCGTGAGCAGGAGAACAATCTTATTGCCCGCAATAACCAGTTCTTCCATACCCTGCTGGAGCCCTATCTCAAGAATCTGGAACGCCAGTTTACGCTCATTTATCAGCAGGTAAATTATCAGGACTTCAGTGGCCAGGCGATCCGCAACGGCGAACACTATCTGCAGCAGTGGCAGGCCTACCGCAAGGTGATGGACCTCGATTATGTCTACGTCGGTACCGAGCAGCGCCAGATGCTAATCCACCCCGCCTGGCAGGCTGATGCCGCGTTCGATCCCAGAACACGCCCCTGGTACCGGCTGGCCGCAGAGCATCCCGGCAAGATGGTCTGGGTCGAGCCCTACTATGATTACACCTTGGGTACCCTCACCATGGCGCTGGCCCGGGTAATTGAGGATCCTGCCGGCAAGCGGGTCGGGGTGTTATCCATGGACACCCAGCTGGCGCCCCTCTCCAGCTGGCTCAATCATGCCCACCAGCTAGATGAACATGGCGAACAGGGCTACCAACTGCTACTCACTCATGAGGGTATCCAGCTGGCACATCCCGATCCGAAACAACTGTTCAAACCGCTGCCCCATCCCGAATGGCTAAGCAGGATGCCTGATGAGCAGGGCTTTTTTCTGGACAACAAGAGCGGCAGCATGGTGGCCTACCACAGGATCCCGCAGCAACGCTGGATCCTGCTGAGTGTGACCCCGACCGCCAGTCTCCATCAGGTGGTCGATAGCGTCACCCTTAACGTCCTCGGTATGATAGCGCTCGCCTCCATCCTCTACCTGCTGCTGGCCTTGCGCTGGTCACGCTATTTCACCCGCATGCTGAAAGAGATCAGCAGCCTGATCCGGGCCAGTATCAAGGGGGATCACCACGATCCGGAACACCAGATGAGTGAACTATCCACCATCTATGCCGAGATGGAGGCGGCGGGCAAACTGGTGGCAGACGTGCGCCAGCAAGCCCACCAGGACCAGCTCACCGGGCTCTACAACCGCCGCTTCTTCGACGAGTGCCTGCAACAACAACTGGTCAGCGGCGCCCCTTTCGGGGTGGTGATGTTCGATCTCGACGATTTCAAGCGCGTTAACGATACCTACGGCCATCAGGCGGGGGATGTGGTGCTCAAGCGGGTGAGCAAGCTGGGGATGCAACTGTTTGACCAGTGGGGCTGGTTCTGCCGCTACGGCGGTGAGGAGCTGGTCCTGATCTTCCGGCTCGATACCCAGATGAGCGAAATAGTCGTGCTGCTGGAGGCATTCCGTAATGCGGTCGAAAAACTGGAATGGCGCGAGCAAGGTCTCACCGTCACCATCAGTGGCGGCGCGGCCATTAGTCACTCGGGGCTATCGGCCAAAGAGCTGGTGGAGCTGGCCGACAAGGGGGTCTATCAGGCCAAGCGGGAGGGTAAAAACCGTATCTGCTTCACCCAACGCAGTGTCAGTGACCAGATGGACGAGGAGCCCCATCCTCACCTCGATAAGACTCGACGGCATGCCCATTAAGTGGAATGGGTAATCCCCATCGGCGACACAAAAATAAAGAGAGAGGCCATCGCCTCTCTCTTTTTTATCTCGCTCTTTTCTATCCCTTTTTCGCGCGATAACTCAGCGCTGCCACTCCCACACCGGCCAGCCCAGCTCCTCGGCCTGCTGACGCAGCGCGGGGGCCGGATTGACCGCATGGGGATGGCTCACTGCCCGCAGCATGGGCAGATCGTTGTGAGAGTCGCTGTAGCCAAAGCTACCCTGCCAGAGGTGGTCCCTGCCTGCAAACAGCTGGTTGATGCGGGCTACCTTGCCCTCGCGAAAGCTGAGGGTGCCGCGAGTCTGGCCGGTCAGCATCCCCTCCTCCTCATCGAGCAAAATGGCGACGCAGTGATCCATCCCCAACATCTTCGCCATGGGGGCGACCAGATGCTCACCAGAGGCGGAGATGAGCACCAGGTCGTCGCCCCGCTCCCGATGCCATTCGATGCGCGCCAACCCCTCGGGGTAGAGGCGCTCGCGCAGTACCTGCTCGGCAAAGCGGGTGCAGAGCGAGTCGAGCCACTGACGCGTCTTGCCCGCCAGCGGTTGCAGGGTGAAGGCCATGTACTGGTGCATATCCATCTTGCCCTGATGGTAGAGGGACATCATGGCCTGCTCCTCGGCGATCATGCTGGCGGGGGCCAGCTCCTCGGCCACCATGTACTCCAGCCAGAGGCTGGCGGAATCCCCCGCAATCAGGGTCTCGTCCAGATCAAACAGTGCCAGTGCCATGAGGGCTCCTTGCGGTAACAACGAAAATGAAATGAGGCGTCATGCTACCTCACAGAGTTGATCCCGGGCCACCGCCAGGGTCACGGCACTGCCAGTGGCCAGCAGATCGCCAGCCGAGCGGTTGAGGCAATCCACCGTCAACAGCCCCACCTCGCACTCCACCTGATAGCGGATCACGTTGCCGAGCAGCTGTTGCTGGCGAATGATGCCGGGCAGGCTGGGCTCGCTGCTGGTCGCCCCGGCTGGCAGCAGGGTGATGGACTCCGGCCGCAGCGCCAGCTTGCCCTGAAAACGGGGGCCGAAGAGCGACTTGCCCTGCTCGGCGCCGAGCAGGTTGTAGTTGCCGATAAAGCCCGCCACAAACTCGCTGGCGGGGCGGGTATAGATCTCCTCCGGCGTGCCGCTCTGGACGATGGAGCCCTTGTTCATCAGGAAGATCCGATCCGACATGGTGAGCGCCTCCTCCTGATCGTGGGTCACGAAGATGGTGGTGAGCTCGAGGCGCTGCTGGATCTCGCGGATCTGCTGGCGCAGGCTGCGGCGGATGCGGGCATCCAGCGCGGAGAGCGGCTCGTCCAGCAGCAGGATCCGCGGCTGAACCACCAACGCCCGCGCCAGCGCCACCCGCTGGCGCTGACCGCCAGAGAGCTCACCCGGATAGCGGCGCTCGAAGCCGGTCAGCTCTACCAATTCCAGCGCCTCCTGCACGCTGGCGGCGAGATCCCGCCCCGGCTGGGGTTTCATCTTGAGGCCGAAGGCAACGTTGTCCCACACCGTCATGTTGGGGAAGAGTGCATAACTCTGGAACACCATGCCGATGCCCCGCTTCTGGGGCTCCTGCCAGGTGATCTCCTCACCGGCCACCCGCACCTGACCGCCATCCACCGGAGTGAGCCCGGCCAGCGCCCGCAGCAGGGTCGATTTGCCGCAGCCAGAGGGGCCGAGCAGGGTCACCAGCTCCCCCTTGCGGATACCGAATTCGATCCCCTCGAACACTTTGGTGTCGCCGTAGGATTTGTGCAGTTGATTCACTTCTAGATGGAACATGTTGATTCACCGATGAAATCTGTTGGCCGCCCAGGTGAGCAGCAGGGTCAGCAGGAAGTAGCTCATCACCAGCGCACTGGTGAAGTGGCCCGAAGTGGCGCGCATGTTGTAGAGGTAGACCTGCAGGGTCTCGTAACGGGTGCCCACCAACATGTTGGCAAACACGAACTCGCCGAGCAGGAAGGAGAGCGAGAGAAACAGCGCCGCCAGCAATCCCTTGCGCAGGCAGGGGATCACCACCAGCAGGAAGGCGCGCCGACTGCTTGCCCCCAGCAGGTGGGCAGCATCCATCAGATCTTTCAGCGGCACTCCTTGCAGGCTGTTGGCCAGCGCCCGGTACATAAAGGGGAGCACCACGGTGAACCAGGTGCCGATCAGGATCCACGGCGTGCCGATGATGGGCAGAACACCGTCAGCGTAGATCTGCAGCAGCCCGACTGAGGAGACCACCGGCGGCACCGCGAAGGGGAGCAGGATCAACAGGTTCATCCAGGGATCCAGCTTGGGGAAGTAGTAGGCCACCACCAGCACGGTCGGCACCAGCACCAGGGTACCCAGCAGCAGGGTGGCGAAGCAGACCAGGAGGCTGCGGCCAAACGCAGCCAGAAAGCGCGGGTCGCCCCACAGCTTGAGATACCAGTCGAGGGTGAAGCCATCCGGCAGCAGGGTCGCCCCCCAGCGGGTGGAGATGGAGTAGAGAAAGGTGGCCAACAGCGGCAGCAGCAGGGTGGCGACCAGCCCCCCCAGCACCCACTTGGGCCAGCGCGGCGTCAAATCATGCATGGGATTGCCCCTTGTTCACATAGCTCTTTTTCAGCAGCCACTGGTTGGCGGCCGTCACCACCCCCTGCAGCACCATCAGGATCACCGCCAGCGCCGCCGCCATATTGGGCTCGAGGAAGATGTCGCCGGAGACCAGACTGGCCACCCGGATGGTCACCAGATTGAAGTTGCCGGTGGTGAGGGCGTAGGCAGAGGCATAGGCCCCCACCGCGTTGGCAAACAGGATGATCAGGGTGCCAAGCAGCGCAGGCGTCAGCACCGGCAGCGCCACGTGCCATACATACTGCCCCTTGCTCGCGCCGAGCAGCGCGGCCGCTTGCGGCCACTCATCCTGCAGCGCATCGAACGCCGGATAGAGCAGCAGCAGGGCGAGCGGGATCTGGAAGTAGGTGTAGATGAGAATAAGGCCCGACCCCGAATAGAGGTTGAAGCCGTCGATCAATCCCCAGGATTTCAGCAGCAGGGTCACTGCGCCGTTGATGCCGAGAATGATGATAAAGGCGAATGCCAGCGGCACGCCGCTGAAGTTGCCGGTCATGGTGACAAAGGCCAGCAGCACCCGCTTGACCCGCTCACCGCTGTGACGTAACGCCGCTGCCCCGAGGGTGCCGATGGCAAGCCCCGCCAGACTGGCGATACCGGCGATGCGCAATGAGTTGCCGAACGATTGCAGGTAGAAGGGGGAGCTCAAAATCTCCCGGTAGTAGTCGATGCCCCAGCCATCGGGGGTCTGGAAACTGCCCACCAGCACCCACACCATGGGGGCAAGCTGGAACAGGATCATCAAGAAGATAAAGGGCAGCAGCACCAGTGCGGGCAGCCAGTGGCGGCGCACCCGGCGCTTGGTTGCCACGGGTTGATCCACCAGGATCTCGGTGGTTGCGGGCATCATCAGTGCACCTCGCGCATAAAGGCCGCCTTGAGCAGCGGTGGCGCTGTCGGCTTGTCGTGGGAAACCCCCAGCAGATCCGCCATCAGGGCGCAGAGCTGGGTCTGGGCGATCACCACCCCATCCGGCCAGCGCTCGATAAAGGCATCGCCAAACAGCCAGAGCGGCACGGTGCGCTCTTCCGGCAGGGTGCCGCCGTGGCTCAGGTCGTTGTTCATGCCGTGATCCGAGGTGACCACCACCTGATACCCCTCCGCCAGCCACTGGGGCAGCAGGTCGGCCAGCAGGCTGTCCATGCGGCGCGCCTGATTGCGGTACTGGCGGGAATCGAGGCCAAACTTGTGGCCCGCATCGTCCACCCCCATCGGGTGGATCAGCAGAAAATCGGGGTCATATTGGGTTCTGAGCCATTCCCCATCCATCAGCAGATGACTGTCGGGGTAGTGGTCATCCCAGTAGAAACAACCGTGCTGGATCGGCAACAGCTCATCGTGGGTAAAGCGATCGCGGGCCGCTAGCCAGGGACTCTTGTTGTAAAGCTCGCTCACCCAATGGTAGGCCGCCGCTGCGGTGCGTTTACCCGCGGCGCGGGCCAGATGGAAGATGGAGTCATGCAGACTGAGGCGACTCACCCCGTTGTGGGTGATGCCGCTCACCACCGGCGGCACGCCGGTCAGGATGCACTCGTAGAGAGGCCGGGAGAGAGACGGCAGAGCAGCATTCAGGGTCGTATGCAGGCCCCGCCCCGCCTCCACCATGCCACCGAGGTAGCCCATGGTGTGGGCTACCTCGGCTGCCAGACCATCCACAAGTACCACTATCACCTTGTGTTGCACTGGATTCCCTTACTGCATGTTGATCATGACGGTTTCTTGCCACTGGCGCGGCAGGGCTTTGGAGCTCTGCTCCCAGGCGGCGTGATCCTGCACCGGTTTGGCATTGGCATACTGCTCGGCCGGCAGCAGCTTGGCCTTCACGTCATCCGGCAGGGTCACGTTGCTGCGGATCGGGCGAGCGTAGCCACGGGCCAGGTTGATTTGACCGGCATCGGAGAGGATGTATTCACGGGCCAGTTTGGCGGCGTTGGGGTTCTTGGCCCACTTGTTGATGATGGTGGTGTAACCGGCGATGACTGAGCCGTCGCTCGGGATCACCACATCAAACTTCTTGGGGTCGATCTGGTCGCGGTAGTTGAGGGCGTTGAAGTCCCACAGCACCCCTACTTCCACTTCGCCCTTCTCGATATTGGCGATGGTGGGATCGTTCAGGGAGAGACGACCCTGTTTGGCCAGCTGACCGAACAACTCCAGGGCTGGTTTCAGATTCTTCTCGCTACCGCCGGTGGCATAGGCCGCCGCCAGCACGCCGTTGTTGGCCTGGGAGGCTACGCCCACATCACCCAGGGTCACCTTGTAGTCGCCACCCAGCAGGGATTGCCAGCTGGTGGGGGCGGCCTTGACCAGGTCCTTGTTGATCAGGAAGGCAATGGTGCCGGTATAGGCCAGCATCCAGTGACCGTCCGCATCCTTGGCCCAGTTGGGAATATCGGCCCAGGTGGAGGGTTTGTAGGGCTGGGTAACCCCCTGCTTGACCGCAACCGGACCGAAGGCGCCGCCTACGTCACCGATATCGGCGGTGGCATTGGCCTTCTCGGCGGCGAACTTGGCGATCTCCTGCGCCGAGCTCATGTCGGTATCCTGATGCTTGATGCCGTAGATGTTGCCCAGCTGCTGCCAGGTATCCTTCCAGTTGGCCCAGCTGTCGGGCATGCCGATGCTGCTGAGCTGCCCTTCGCCGCGGGCGGCCTTCTCCAAGTCCGCAATATTTTCCGCGGCATAGCTATTTGCAGCAAAAAACGGTTGGCTGATGGCCACCAGAGCCAGTGCACTTGCGATCACGCTTTTCATCATCCCATCCCTCTGGACTAGGTCAGTTAAGGTTCGAGAGGGATGCTAGAGGGGAAATATGACGGTCGCGGGGCGCTTTGATGGCAGTTTGATGACAATTTCCCTGTCATGTCGCTGTCATCCACAGCAGTTACAACTCTGAACCCGAGTGAGGCTGGACTATTCCAGTAAGGGATTGGCCAGCCACCCGCCTTCTGAATAAGCAACAGGGACAAGAGTGTGACCGAGCCGAGATTGAGCGAGCAGAGAGTGAACGAACAGAGCATGGCCGATGGCCGCTCCTCCTCCAAGTGTGAACAGATTTGCCAGACCCTGCGCCGCTATATCGGCAGCGGCCAGTTGGGGGCCGGGCAGCAGTTGCCCGCCGAACGGGCCCTGAGCGAGCGCTTCGCTACCACCCGTATCACTATCAAGGAGGCGCTCTCCAGCCTCGAAGCAGACGGCCTTATCTACCGGGCCGAGCGCCGTGGCTGGTTCGTTGCGCCGCCCCGCCTCACCTACGATCCCGCCATCCACACCCACTTTCACCAGTGGATCGGCGAGCAGCAGCGCACCGCCGAAACCCGGGTGCTGGCCCACGGTAGCGAGCTCGCCAGCAGTGAGCTCTGCCGCTGGATGGGGCTGGATCCTTTTACGCCGCTGTATGAAATTCGCCGCCTGCGCCTGATCGATGGCCGCCCAGTGCTCCATGTCAGCCACCATCTGCTGGCGAGCCGCTTTCCCGATATCGCCAGCGCGCCGCTGGCCAGCTCCCTCACCGAGCTCTATCAGCAGCGCTATGGCATAGGCCAGGGCGGGGCGAGTCTCGAGATCACCCCCTCGGCGGCGCGGGGCGCCATCGCCCGCGCCCTCAATCTGGCAGAGGGGAGCGCGGTGCTGCGACTGGTGCGGGTCAACTATGACGAGCGGGGTGGTCTGGTGGATTGCGATATCGAGCACTGGCGGCCGGATGCCATCCGTATCTGCCTCGATACCCGGGCATTGCAGCCGCTCGCAGGCAAGCTGCAACAAACCCGGGTCGCCGATTAGACTCCAGCCAACAGAGCGGATCCCGCAGGATCCGCCGGGATCAGTTGTCGATATTGGGGATCATGTCGTCAAAGCTCTGGTAGCCGCAGTCGGCCAGTTGCAGCGACATGGTGTAGGTCTTGGCGTGCTCCTGCTGACCGATGGCGGGGCGGTTGAGCTTGATCTCCTGATGCCAGTACTCCTTCATCCGGTCGATCAGCGCCATCGCCTCGCTCTCGTTGAGGTGCAGCTGGCAGAGCGCCATATAGTTGTTCGACTTGTGCATGTTCTCCACCAGATACTCCCCCAGCACCGACATTGCCTGCCGCGCCTGCTGGCGGGCGAAACGGCTGTGCTGCTCGAAGCTGATCCGCTCGCTGATGAGGAAGTGGTAACTGTTGTCGATACCGAGCTGCAAAATGCCGAGCTTCTCCAGCTTGCGCAGATAGAGGTAACAGGAGGCATCGGTCAGGCCGTACTCCCGCTTGAGATCGATCAGCGTCTTGTCGCGCCAGAAGATATTGGCGAGAAAGGCGTAGAGCCCAGGCTCGTTGTGAAACGCCTCGTCCTGCTCCTGGGTAAAGACGGCGCGGCGGCTCTGGGCGTCCTGAGTGCGATCCAGCAGCTCCTCGAACGAGAGCCCCACCAGATGGCAGATCTCCAGCAGGGTATCGAACGGCAACGAGGGCTTGTTCATCATCCGTTTCACGGTGGCGATGGAGACGCCCATGGCTTCTGCCAGGGTCTGATAGCGGATCCCCTTGTCGGTCAGGGTCTTCTTCAGGGTGTCGAGAATATTGTTGGCCAGGGTCTGGCTGTAGGTCATGCCACTCTTCCTTGTTATCGCACTTTCATTGCATGGTTATGCCGAGTCAGCTTCTGACCTGTTTTTACCTTCAAGGCTCAGATATTGACACCGAAAAAACAGCCTAGAGAAAAAATCGCCTACAACACCCATCAGGACAGACCAGTTAAGCAGAAAGGTCGCAAAATGTGACACCAGACAGTGCATATCTTTCAACCCGCAAACATTTTGCTAGTGCTGCATAGAACATCGCGCATAATCGAAACGTATCGAATTCAAGACCCTTCCTGGTTGAGAAATCGATTGTTTGCTTCCAAATTTTTATCTTTTAAACCGTAAGGTTTTTTCTCTTTCCTGGCATTGGGCGGCGCTGATAGCACCGCCCTTTTCTTTTCCCTGAATTCGCAGGTCAGGTCAAGGGCCCCGGCAAGGGGAAGTGTCACCGGCCACCCGCCGCCCACTGATGCACCAGCCACCACGACCGTTCTGACAAGGTATCCTAAACGGCCATCAATAGCGTCTCATTGCCATTCAATATATTTAAATGGCTTAATTGGAACGCTTCATTAAATATAAAAACGAATATAATAAAGTTATTTAAAACACCAAAAACCTATCTTTTAAATGGCTTGCATATATAAGA
The DNA here is from genome assembly GCF_054052405.1 of Aeromonas aquatilis. Lineage (NCBI taxonomy): Bacteria > Pseudomonadati > Pseudomonadota > Gammaproteobacteria > Aeromonadales > Aeromonadaceae > Aeromonas > Aeromonas aquatilis. The sequence continues at coordinate 76,986 of NZ_JBSTYP010000010.1, forward strand.
CAAAAAAATTAATCAGGCCGCACGACCCATATCTGCTTATCACACCCCATGCCCACCCCAACGAGTGCTGCCGGGTGAAGAGAAAAGCCACCCACAAGCGCCCATTCGCGTATCTGATGGGCAACATGGCCCACGCAAAAGCAGCCTCAAAAGACCACCAGAAGTCACAATAGGAACAATCCCAAACCCAAAAAAGAGCAAAAAACAGGCAAAAAGATAGATTTTTTTCTCACGGTTTCACCTTGTTAGGCGCTCACAAAAACATCAAAATGAGCCTAATGCCAATCAGTGACATCTGAGATGCCAATTTTTAGACAACTCATCATGGCAACGCTAGAATGAAAACTAAATACCGATACAAATCAATCACATAGAATCAAAACCAAACTCTCAGCCTGTCATTTGCCTCATCGGTTAATTATTTAAACATCAATAAAGCTAAAACTCTAATAACACCATTTATTAAACAAAATGCCCCTGCTTGCAGCCAGTCATATTTAAAAGAATGGGAAAATCACTCTCTTGTTATTCAGAAAATCGCTGACTATACTGCGGCCCCTCTGTGAAAGCAGAGCAATGACGGAAATATAAAAAGCTTCATGGATTGAGCAATATAAATCACACGCAGTTCACGCAACATAAGGTTTATTTATCCATGAACAAGTTTAATAAAATTGCCGCGTTCTCCCTGCTTGCTCTGGCCATGAATGGCAGCGCCCATGCCGAAGGCTGGTATGCAGGTCTGGATCTGACCACCTCCAAGATGGATCTCGACGGCCAAGCCAAAGATCTGAGCAATGCCGGCATCATCGATGACCAGCTCAATGGCGGCAGCCTGATCGTGGGTTACAGCTTCAAGTCCTGGCTGGCGGTTGAAGGCGGCTTGCATGGTCAGCACATGAGCCAAAGCAAGAATGGTGTAGACGTTTCCACCAACACCAGTATCGATACCAGCAGCATCAGCCTGGCAGCCAAGCTGAGCCAGCCGCTGGCCTGGGGCTTCAGCGCCTATGCCAAGCCGGGTATCGCTTACACTCGCACCAAAAGCGAGTTCTCCATGAATATTGCTGATGTCCAACTGACCAAAAACACCACCAAGGGTACTGTACACCCCAATCTGGAAGTGGGTCTGGACTACGCCTTCAACGACCACTTCTCAGCCGGTATCGGTTACGAGCGTCAGTTCAACGCAGTCTCCCTGCGTGATGATCACTACTCTCTGGATACCTTCAAGCTGGGTCTGCGCTACCACTTCTAAGTCGCGCCGCGTCAGTAACAATGCAAAAGGGCCGCAGATTTCAAACCTGCGGCCCTTTTTACTGCTCTTCTTTCCGTGCCCTGCGCGTTAGCAGATCTGGTCTTTACCCAGCTGCTTGGCCTGATAGAGCGCCCGATCGGCGCGCACCATCAGGCTCTCCTTCTGCTCATCCGGTTGATACTCCGCCAACCCGAAGCTCATGGTAGCGGGCGCATGGGGGCAGATGGGCTCGCTCGCCATCAATGCCTGAAACTTGCTCGCCACCACCAGCGCATCCTCACGGCCGGTGTTGGGCAGCAACACCATAAACTCGTCACCGCCCCAGCGGGCCAGCAGATCGATCTCGCGGATATGGCGGCGCACCAGCGCCACTATGTTGATCAGAGTCTGATCCCCGGCGCTGTGGCCATAGCTGTCGTTGATCTGCTTGAAGTTGTCCACATCCATGGCGATCACCGTAAACGGCTGATGGAAGCGGCGCGCCCGCTCGCACTCCAGCTGCAACGCCCGCTCCAGCCGATAGCGGCTGGCGGCGCCAGTCAGGGCATCGGTCTCTGCCAGCAGACGGTTCTCCTCGGCTTTCTGTTGCAGCGCCTCGTTGAGTCGCACCAGCTCGGCGGTGCGCTCGGCAACCTGCTGCTCCAGCGAGTGATTGCGCCGCTCCAGCTGCTGCAGCAACAACTTGCTGGCGTGGATATCGCGATGGGCGCCGATCATCCGCGCCACAGACCCGTCGGGATTGCGCTCAATGATGCGGCCGCAATCCTCAATCCAGAGGTAACTGCCATCACGGCAGCGGCAACGGTACTCGGCACGATACTCATGGGCGCTGCCGCTCAGGCAGAGATCGAACTTCGCCATCACAGCCGCCAGATCGTCGGGGTGGATCACGTTCTCCCAAGTGAAGACGGTATTGCCGAGGGAGTGAGGCTCGTAACCCAGCATCCGGTACCAGCCCGGGTTGCGATAGACAAAACCGGTATTGGCATGCCAATCCCAGATGCCATCGCTGGTCACCTCCAGAATGCCATGCACCACGGCCTCGCTGACATCCGAGATCCTGATCGTGTCACTGTCCTGCACCATAGCCGTTATCCTTGTTCTTCCGCCCCGCGCCACCACGGGGAATCGCGCTGTTATCGTGAGGTGCTACCTTGGCATATTGCAACAGTTCTGTCAGCCAGAACCCCACCGCCCCACCGTTTCCCCGGTTATCGGCCACTCACGGCACAGGCTGAATCAGGGTGACCATAAGTGTGGCTCAAGCGCGCCCCATTTACCGGATTTAACTCACGATTCAGTCATTTGGGGGATGGGAAAAATGAGGGGATACCCAGAGGCCCTCACAGAGGTCACTCGGCCAGAATCAGTCGGTAAAAATCCGTCTCCCGATGCTTCGGATTGGGGCGCAGAAATACCCAGCCAAAGCGCCGGTAATGATTCAAGGCCCGCACATTGGTGCGACTCACGGAGAGCATTGCCCATTTGCAGCCAGCCCCCAGCAACTGCTGGCAAATATAGGCCTGCAACTGCGCGGCCAGCCCGCGGCCACGATATTCAGGGAACAGATAAATCAGCTGCACATAACCGGTCTCGGGCTCATCGGAAAAACTGCGAAATTCCAGCTGACCCGCCAGTTGTTCACCCGCCCAGACATGGAGGTAGTGCCATTGCGCTTGCCCCAGCCTTTCGCGGATCCGCTCCCGATAGCCATCGATAAAGTCGGCAAAACCATCATGGGTATGAAAGCTGCAAAAATAGGCATCCCTGCGTGCCTGCACACAGAGCTCGTAATCCCGATCCAGATCGATGGTGTTAAATTCAAGTCTCAAGCAATGACATCCTGTCGTGTATGGGTTGGATGTAGGGTGTAATAAGCGCAGCGCATTACACCTTTTGGCAGATAAATAGCTGCGGTGCAATGCACTTCGTTCTTTGCACCCTACTCGCCCTCACCCTGCCCTCTCCCATTAATTAGAAAAGGAGGAGAAGGGCTGGGGATGGGGGGGAACAGGTTTCGCGGTAAACGTTGAGCCTCGTTCAAGCACAACCTACACAATCGATAGGTTGGTTATGAGCCTGCTAAGCCCAACAAAAAAATATAATGGTTCACTTAGACATTTCTTATTATTATGCACACAATTTAATATTTAGACAATATTGAGAACACCACATTGAACATTACAGTAGAAATGTTTATTAATTTTTACACATCCTGTCTTTGTGCGGTTATATGCTATATCTAGCTTAAAGTCACTACCACTAAATAGCTCCCATTGCTCTCTATAAAAGTTACTAAGTACGAAATTCGTGAACAGTTCTGGAGTAAAGATTCTGTCAGTTGCAATCCTTGAACTATTGTTTACACCTAAATGTAAATGCGCTATTGGATGATTAACTCTTTTATGTTGTTCTTCACTTAGATCATAGCGCAGCATTGGCGTTGTTATATTCGCTCTTAACTCACAAAGTGCTTGCGTGTACTCCTCAAATGACCATTCTTCATTGATATAATACTGATGATAAGTTTGTAACAAATCCGTTGGTGATTCAGGACTGCTTGTGCGGGGACTAGCATTCATAGGGTTGGGATAGAAGGCCATTCTAATTTCATAAGGATATGACAACTGTGGTTTTCCAGGTTTAGCGATCACATCTTGGAATGAGAAGTGAAAGTAGGAAAAATCATTAAGAATAAAATTGTAATACCTTTCATTTAATCCAGAAAAATAAATATCCTCATGTGTTGCCCCCTCAACCAAAGCTACTTTATTAAACTTTTTATTTACCTTCAAGCTGACTGGTGTAACCATTTGGGGATCTAAGCCGATAGTTTTACATATTTCCATAGCACGAATAATTCCCTTATCGAAGTCTCTCTGATTCATTTTAGACCCCCTTAAAAAATTCGTTCTTTTCTTCTTCACTAACACCCAGTAGATCTAGTTGCTCACGATATGTTCGTTGTAGTTCTTTTAATTTCTGGCTTTTCTCAGATAAGTCTCTTTGGAGCGTCTCGATATATTTAGGATCTGGTTGAACAAACTCTAACCTAGGAGTCTTACTGAGAGATTCCTGTAGTTCATTGAAAAACAGCTCTGCATTGGCACCAATACCACTGACTCGAAGCCAAGCTTTTGCCCTAGTGAATGCAGTAAAAATTCTATTTCGAGAATAATGACTACCCTCAGTGAAAAATAAAGAGTCTATCCCTATTACAAGAACAGCTGGAGCTTCGTTCCCTTTTGCTCTATGAATAGTTGACATGGTTACTAGCCCCTTCTCAATGAAAGACTTTGAGCTATAAGGATTTAGTAACACATTGTTTGATTGAATGCTGCGTGTAATTAATCTGCTTTGAATAGCGTTAAAGTAGCTACGAGCATTGCGATCATCCAATGCGATAATCATTATGTCTTCCGGTTTCAAGCCATCACTTAATAGAGATGTAACATTTTCTACAACCCAATCAGCTTCTTGATATAGGTTTTGAAACGATTTGTATTTGATAAGTTCATCTAGTGGTTCGTATTTTGATATCGATAGTGGACTATTTTTGCTTGGTCGTTCTAAAATAATTTCAGAGCCAACTTCGAAGTTACCTTTCAAAACTTCGTATCCGACATCTTCCCAGTGAGCTTTATCTTCTAAATTCTGCACAGGGCAGCCATCTTTCCTATATAAACCAAATCCTAATGCATGCGCAGCGATCAACACTTCACGTGGATTTCTATAGCATTTAGTAAGAACGATATCGTTATCTAGATATTCTGGTAGATTTCTTCCCGCTCTTTGAAGATCGATATAGTCCTCACCCTTTTCATCTTGACCAAACAGCTCTTTAGGAGAGCGTGTTTTAACCTTAAATATGTTTTGAAGTTCGTCATAACCCCAAATTATATTTTTAGCATCTCTATCGCCTTTTGTTATGCGATATATAAGACGGAAAAATGATAAGGTCATATCTTGAGCTTCATCCATTAATACGTAGTCATACTCTGGCCTGAGCTTATTGCTAGCAACAGCATCTGCACAAACATACTCAAAGGGGTTACTTGGTGACTGCGCCTTTGCATGTGAGAAATTAACTGTAGGTATACCATTTTCATTACATGCTGAGTAGTAAACTCCATCTACACCGGCACCACCCCATGCATGTTTAATTTGTAGATTCTCCCAGTTGGGATCAACCTTTTTATAGTGACGATAAAAGCGAGTAATAAGATTTTTAACATGTACATAGAGACTTTTTGTAAAAAAAGTAAATAGAATTTTTTTCTCAGGATACTCCATATGAATATGAGCGGCTTTCATAGCCAAAACTACTGTTTTACCTGACCCAGCCAATCCACGAATTCTTTGTGGTCCATCGATGATCGTTACTGCACTATTTCTTTGACGAATATCAAATACTTTAATTTCTTCTTCAAGCTTCATCAAAGTGAAAGCCTTAGTAGCCTTCTCATCTTCATCAACGTTTCTTTGGGTATCAGAGGTGAGCGCTTTTGTTCCTTCTAATATAGAGCGACACTCATTAAATTTTTCTTGTGATAATGGTTCTGCAAGCTCCCCTCTCATTATTTCAAGAGTCTCAGCAAGCTCAGTTATGGACGTTATAAATAGGTCTTCATCACAATTCAGAGAATTTATAGACTCCGCATAAAAAAATGCATCAAAACCAATGGCCAGTTCTTGGGCTCTTTTCTTTTTTGTCCTAAGCAACTTACTTTCGTAGAGATTTGAGAATATTAAACTTCTAAATTCATCCCACTCCTCATCAATTTTATTAGATAAGGTTTTGTTGTCAAAGTCACTAAATCGCAGTGCTAAAATACCATGTTGCTCGCTTAGTATTACTAAATCAGATGTTTTGATCGCATCTGATTCGTAACCATAAAACTTTGGAAAGCCAAAGTAGACAATGGCCTTTTCCAAGCCTAATGCTTTACTGTTTAATTTAAGGTGTTCTACTACTAGTTTTGCTAAGGGCACGCTTTCAAAGTGCTTCGAGGTTATTACTGTTTCCATTGCCATAAACCTTTATTTATATGATTGTTTTATCATATAGATGAATATAACCAGATTCTACTGGGAAGAAAAATATTTGTAATAGTCAGTCGGAGCTACTAGAGCCTCCAAACAGCAGATAAATTGAGGAACTCATCCCTACCACAGAGCGATCTGTACGATCCCCGTTAAAACCTCACTCGAACCATTCCAGAAATGGTAGTTCTTGTACCACCGTCAAATGGTTCACTCCCCCAACCTCTCCGCCAATCCGGAATAACGCTCGGTCTTTTTCCGCACCGCCTGGGCCAGCAGGGCGCGATCGCCGTAGAGATCGAGCCGCGCCTTGGCGCGGGTGATGCCGGTATAGACCAGCTCGTGGGTGAGCAGCGGGCTGGGGCTGTCGGGCAGCACCAGCACAGTATGGGCAAACTCCGAGCCCTGGGATTTGTGGATGGTCATGGCGTAAACCGTCTCGTGGGGTGGCAAGCGGCTGGGCAACAGGGCGCGCAGGGTACCGTCCGGCTGCTCAAACCAGACCTTTAACCGGCCAGTTTCATCGGGCAGGCAGAGCCCCATATCACCGTTGTAGAGGCCGACGCCGTGATCGTTGCGCACCACCATCACCGGACGACCGGCATACCAGTCGCCATCGCGGGCAATCAGGCCGGCCCGTGACAGGGCCAGTTCGAGCCGTTCGTTAAGTCCCAGCACCCCGAACGGGCCATCACGCAAAGCGCAGAGGATCTGGAAGCTGTTGAATGCCTTGAACACGGCGGCGGGCGCCTCCCCGGCGCGGGCCGCCTTCAGATAGGCTCCGTAACCGGCCACCCCCTGGGCAATCAGGGCGTCGTAGGCCTCCCCCGCCCAGGGGTGCAGGCTGATATCGGCAAAGCCCATGCCCCAGACTGATTCCACCGCAGTGGCATCGCCGCTGTTGCAGGCGCGCGCCAGCTGGCCGATGCCGGAGTGCTGATCAAAGCGCCAGCTCTTGGCCAGCAAGCAGAGGCTGTCGCGCACCGGTGCTCCTGCTGGCGAGCCCTGCAAGCGGTAGCCGGTCTGGCGGGAGAGCCACTCCGCCTGCGCCGGGCTGATGCCCTGTTCGATAAAGCCGCAGATATCGCCGAGCACGGCCCCCGCCTCCACCGAGGCGAGCTGATCCTTGTCACCGAGCAGGATCAGGCGGGCGTGGCTGGGCAGCGCATCAAGCAGGCGCGCCATCATCGGCAAATCGACCATGGAGGCCTCATCCACCACCAGCAAGTCGAGGTGCAGCGGGTTGCCCGCGTGGTGGCGGAACTGGCTGCGCCCCGGAATGACCCCGAGCAACCGGTGCAAGGTGCCCGCCTCGGTGGGGATCGCCTCGACCCATTCGGGGGGCAGATCCAGGGCCTGCAGGGCGGAGCCGATACTCTCGGTGAGGCGCGCCGCCGCCTTGCCGGTGGGGGCCACCAGCCGGATCGCCGGGGCCTTGCCCGCTTGCAGGCCGGTCTCCACCAGAATGGCGAGCAGTTTGGCGACCGTGGTGGTCTTGCCGGTGCCGGGGCCGCCGGAGATGACCGCAAAGGGGCGCGCCGCCGCGGTGGCCGCCGCCAGCTTCTGGCCGTTGCAGCAGAGCGCCTCGGGCACCAGCGCATCCAGCTTGCTCAAGTCGCTCGCCGCCTGGGCGTTGGCCAGCAGTGCCTCGATGGCGGGCCAGTCCACCTCGTTCGGGAACACCAGATCCAGATACTTCTCGATAAAGTGGCGGGCCGAGAAGTCGGGGGCGAGGCGGGCTTTGAGCAGCGCCGCGAACACCAGCCCATAGTCGCGGGCAAACAGCCGCGACAGGGCCGGGGCAATCTCCGGCCATTCGGCTCGTTCACTCAACGCGCGCAGATGGCGGGCTACCCCCAGTTCAAAATCGTGGTAACGGGTGAGGTAGAGCCGTCCGTGCCACAGCCGCAGCGGCCAGCGCGGGGCGAGCCCGTCATCTTGTTCGGTGCCAACCAGGGGACTCTCTGCAAACAGGGCGGGCCAGCTGGCAGGATCCGCCAGACCCAGCAACAGATCCCGGCTCTGCTGGGGATCCAGCCCGAACGGGCGCAGGGATCCGGCAGTCAACATTTCAAGCGGCAAACAGACATGGCCGCGGCCCAGCTCGAAGCAGGCGAGCGCCGCCCCCAGCACCAGCTCGGGGCTGCCGCCAAGGTCGGCCACCAGCCTGGCAAATTGCAGATCCAGCTGGCGGATACGGCCAGCCAGCGCCAGTGTTTTCAACCGTTCAACCATCATTGCGCTGGTCGCGGTGCTGATCATGGTGCCGCTCATGCCTCTACCTCGTTCAATGGATGAGATCTTGCTGTGGGTGTCTCACAACCTTCGCTAAACAACTTATCCAGCCCCAGCACCAGTTCACGGCTCGGGCGGGTATGGAAAATGCCCCCCTGCGGCATGCCGCGCAGGAACAGATAGAAAACGCCGCCAAAGTGCTGCTCGAAGTCGTAGCCCGGCAGGCGCAAAGTGAGCAGCCGGTGCAGCGCCAGCGAGTAGAGCTGGTATTGCAGGTCGTAGCGATGCTCGGCCATCGCCCGCTCCAGCGCCGGACGGCTGTAATCGGCGGGGCTCATGCCGAGGTGGTTCGATTTGTAGTCGAGCAGATACCAGCGCCCCTGCCACTCGAATACCAGATCGATAAAGCCCTTGAGCATCCCCTGTACGGTGGCAAAGCTGAGCGGCTTGTTGCCCCGCGACAGCGGGTCATGCTGCTGGCAGAGGGCGGTCAGCGCCGGTGCCGTCACCCGCCCCATGGGCAGGAAGAACTCCAGCTCCACCTGTTTGCGCTCGGCACTCAAGTCCCGCAGCCGCACCGGCTCACCAAAGCCTGTTTCCAGCGGGGTATCCAGCACCGCCTCCACCTGCTGTTGCAGCACTTGGGCCCAGCTCTCGTCGAAGCCGTCCTGCGCCAGCAGGGTGGCAATATGCTCCGCCAGCGGCTCGCCCGCGGCGCTTTGAAAGTCGATGGTCTCGAACAGGCTGTGCAGCAAGGTGCCGGGGCGCGCCCCCTTCGGGAAGGTGAAGATGGAGGGTTGGGGCGCCTCCTCCGGTTGCTCGGAAGCCAATGCAGCCGCCTCTGTGACGACCTCGTCATCGAAACCGGGATTGGCGAGTACGCCCTTGCTGTGGCCGTGACCCTGCGCCGCCAGCCCGGAGTAGGAGCTGATCCACCAGTCCCGCTCAAGGGAGCCGGTAAAGTGGCGCACCTGCGGCTCGCCCAACTGCTCCTCTTCTGGCGGCAGCGGGGCCGGACGGGTGAGCGAGGGCTCACCGACGGCCACCCCGGGCAGCGCCTGCGCCAGCTCGGTCAGGGCGGTCGCCAGCGTCTGTGCATCCCCCTCTTCGCCCTTTTGCAGCAGGTAGCCGATGGCGGTGTGGTGCAGGTCGGTCTTCTCCGACTTGCCCGCACCCGCCCGCACCGGCGCCAGCCCCAGCCAGGTGGCGTAGACGCCCCGGGTCAGCGCCACATAGAGCAGCCGCAAATCTTCGGCAAGGCGCTCCCTGTCCGCTTCGGCGAGCGACGAGTCGGCGCCGGTGAGATCGAGAATGGTGCGATTACCCGCCTCATCCGCCTCGTGATAAAGCGGGGTCTCGGCGGTTCTGTGGCTGCAGATAAAGGGCAGGAACACCAGCGGGTACTCCAGCCCCTTGGATTTGTGGATGGTGACGATCTGCACCAGCTTGCGCTCGGATTCGAGGCGCAGTACCTGCTCAGCATCCTGGCCGCTCTGGCTGTTCACCGCCTCCCCCAGCCAGCGCAGCAGGGCGTACTCCCCGTCCAGCTCGCTGCTCACCTGTTGCAGCAGCTCGCCAAGATGGAGGAAGTTGGTCAGCCGCCGCTCGCCATAGGGGCTAGCCAAAAGCGAAGAGGCAAGATTGCGCCGGTGCAGCAGGGCCCGCAGCATCGCCAACACGCCGCGGCGATGCCAGATCTTGCGGTACTCCATAAACTCCTGCACCGCGCTCTCCCACGCCCGCTCGTCGCTGGCCAGCCCATCGAGCGCCTTGGCATCGAGATCAAACAGGCCGGTCGCCAGCGCCGCCCGCAGGCTGCGCTCTTCGCTCGGGTTCTGGCAGGCGTGCAAAATCAGCAAAATCTCCCGCGCCTCCGTCTGCTCCAGCACGCTCTCGCGGTTCGACAGGTAGACGGAGGCGATGGCGAGCCGCGCCAGCTCCTGCTGCACCAGCTTGCCCTCGCTGCCGGTTCGCACCAGCACGGCGATATCCCCGGCCTTCACCGCCTTGTCGCCGATCAGCGCCTTGCCCTCGCGGGCCAGGGTCAGCAGGCGGTGGATCTCGGCGGCGGTGGCGCGCGCCATCTTGCTCTGGTAATCCCCCCGATTGAAGGTGGGCTGGCCGGTCAGCTGCCAGCAGTGGAGCACAGGGGCGGTGACGCCATCGAGCAGCAGCGCCTTGCTCTTGCCCTGCGCCTCCACCGGCAGGAAGGGGATATCCGCCTCGTAGATAAAGGGATCCTTGGCCCGCTCGAACAGGCCGTTGACCGCCCCCACCAGCGCACTGCTGGAGCGCCAGTTGCGCCCGAGGGTGTAGTGGGCGCTCACATTTCGCCGCGCCTGAATGTAGGTAAAGATGTCGGCGCCGCGAAAGCCGTAGATGGCCTGCTTGGGGTCACCGATCATCAAAAGCGCCGTGTCTGTGTGGCCGCCACTCTCTTGTGAACCATAGAGGCGATGGAAGATGCGGTACTGCTGGGGATCGGTATCCTGGAATTCGTCGATCATCGCCACCCGATAGGTGGCGCGAATCCGCTCGCAGAGCCGCTCGCCAAGGCTTGAGCCAAGCGCCCCGTCGAGGTCTTTGAGCAGGTCATCGAACGAGAGCTGATGGGCTTGGCGCTTGCTGGCCTGCATCCGGCTGCGCACCACCTTGGCCGCCCGTTGCAGGATGAGATCCCGAATACCGGGGCGGCTCGCCAGCAGTTCATCGATTTGGCTGAACAGCGGCAGGGTCGGCACAGCGCCCCCCTTCTTGAGGTTCTCCTCCAGTACCGTCTGGCCGAAGCGCTCCAGCTCCTTGGGAATGGCGTAGCCACTGCTCTCGTCCTGTGCCCAGTCGCTTATCTTGGCAAGCCACCCTTCGTAGTTCTTGCCGGTGTAGCGGCTGATCTGGCCGTCGGTCTGGCGGCGGATCTCGTCCCCTTGCGCCAGCCATTCGCTCTTCACCGCCGCGATGCGGCTCATGGCCGCCTGATGGCGGGCGGCCAGAGTCTCGTCACCCAGCGCGGGGTGGATCTCCAGCTCGCTGTTGTCGAGCCAGCTGCCCATCTCCCGCAGCAGGGCTGCGGGGCTCGGCCAGAGCGCGCGCACCGCGCTGGCGAGGGCTTTATCCACCGGATAGAACTCGGCGCGCCAGTAGTCGCTCACCGCCTGCAGCCTGAGCTGGCTGTCGTCGGTGAGAAATTCGGTTTCAAAGAGGGCGCCCGACTCGAAGGCATTCTGCTTGAGCATCCGCTGGCAGAAGCCGTGGATGGTAAAGACCGCCGCCTCGTCCATCTGCCGCTCGGCAGCCAGCAGGCGACGGGCCGCCAGCTCGTGATCCGCCACCTCGTCCAGCAGTTGGGCCAGCAAGTCATCCTTGCTCTCACCGCGCATAAAGGCGAGCCGCGCCTCGTGGATGCGGCCGCGGATCCGCCCGCGCAGCTCGGCGGTGGCCGCTTCGGTAAAGGTCACCACCAGAATTTCGGTCACCGAGAGTGGCCGCTCGTGGGCGCTAGGCTGACCGGCATCAGCCCCCTCTTCAATGAGCGGGCCGTGGCCCAGCAGCAGGCGCAGGTAGAGACCGGCAATGGTGTAGGTCTTGCCGGTACCGGCGGAGGCTTCGATCAGTCGTTCACCATGGAGGGGAAAACGCAATGTATTGAGCGGGTTAGCCATTATTTCAGCTCCTCCAGGGTCTTGAGCAGCGGGGTCAGGTGTTCGCGGGCCAGCGCCTGCAACTGACCCAACACCTCGTCATCGAGTTCGGGGAAACAGCGGGCAACGTAAGGATCTTGCCCCTCCCCGTTGATCATCCAGCCGCCGTTGAAACGGGTGAGGGCCGCCTTGTCGGCCGCCTCCGGCTTGTCGGGATCCTTCTCGATCGCCTTGAGCCAATCCCAGGCGGTGTTGGGGAAGAAGGGCAGCGGCCGCTTCATCCCCTGCGCCCAGCACGCCACCAGCGCCGCCAGCTTGGGCCGCGCCTCGTCGGCAGCAAGAGCAGGCAGTCGCAGACTCTGTTTGGCATCGAACAGCAGGGTGTCGCCGGGGGCGCCGCTCAATGAGAGGCAGAGGTGCTGGATCCAGCCCAGCAGCAGATCCTTGCCGTTGAAGCTGCCGGGTTTGACCACCAGCAAACGCCCCTTCTGGGTGTCGATCCACCCTTGCAGCTGGCCCTGAGTGAGGGAGATATCGATCTCCACCGCCTGCTTTTCTGACTCATTGGCAGCAACCCATGGCCGCAGCCGATCCGCCAGCTTGCCCATCTCGGCATCCAGATCGTCCAGCAGCAGGCTGCCGAACCACCCTTGCGGCAGCAGGCCGGTGAGCTGCAACCGCTCGCGACGCTCGGTACTTTCACCTTCCGCCAGATGGGCATCGAGCAGCAGATCTTTCAGCTGGTAATGTTGCAGGCCATCCAGCTCGAACGGCTCGCTGTCCTCGATGTTGGCTTCGTTCAGCTCAAACCACACCTTGAGGCGACGGTTGAGGAAATACTTGGTGGGCTGGCGATAGAAGCGCAGCAGCTCCGCCAGCTCCAGCCCCTGCTCCTTGCCCCATTCGGGGGGGAGAGGCAGCTCGCCGCTCTGGAAGTTGGCCGCGCCACGCACCGGATTGAGGGCGGGCAGCCAGTCGGCGGCATAGGTAAAGAGGCGTGAACCCGCCTCCGGATAGAAGTAGTTGCGGCTGTAGGGGGTGAGCGGATGCGCCACCATCAGGTGGTTGAGCAGCCGCTTGCAGGAGGTTTCGTCATCGAGATCCTCATCCCCCGCCAGCACGAAGCCCTGCCGCACATAGTCGATCAGCTCCGCCAGCAGTACCGACGGCACCTTGTCGCTGTTGTCCTGCGCGCTGAAGCCCTGATAGCTGATATAGAGCCCCTGCTGGGCGCTCAAGAGCGCCTCAAGGAAGAGGTAGCGGTCATCATCGCGACGGGAGCGATCCCCGCGCCGCGACGCCACCGCCATCAGGTCGAACCCCATGGGGGCCAGGGTGCGCGGGTAGACGCCATCGTTCATGCCGAGCAGGCAGACCTGCTTGAAGGGGATGGAGCGCATCGGCATCAGGGTGCAGAAGTTCACCTGACCGGCGAGGAAGCGCTGGCTGGAGCGGGACTCCCCCAGCACGCTGCCGAGATAATCCTGCAGCAGGTCGGCGGTAATGGGCTGCTCGAAACGGGCCTCGCCGAGCCGGGTCTGCCACTCGGCCAGCTGGCTGCGAATAAGCTGGAGCTGACGCTCCTCATCCTCGTCGGCCAGATAGAAGCGCGCCAGCAGCGCCAGCAGGCAGGCGTTCCACTCGGCCAGCGGCTGCGCCTGTTGCAGGCGGGGCAAAAATTCGGCCAGCGAATCGACAAACCAGGCGAGCTTACCGAGCGCCAAGCCCTGCTGACCTTCGATATCGGCGTAGGGCAGAATGCCCGCCACCGGCTCGCCATCCCCCATGGCAAAGCCGAGCAGCATGCGGCGCAGGCCAAACAGCCAGCTGTTGCCGGACATGGGCGGCAGATCGAACCGGACGGGGTAGCCGTCATCCAGCCCCCAGCGGATGCCGGTCTCCTGCACCCAGACCCGCAGCTGGTTGAACTCGTCGTCATCCAGCTCGAAGCGGCGCAGCACGGCGGGCACCTCGAGAATGGCGAGCAGCTCCCCCGCCCCGAAGCGGGCGTTGGGCAGCCTGAGCAGGGCGAGGAAGTTTTGCAGCAGCGGGCTCTCCTGACTCGCCGCCCGATCCGAGACCGCAAACGGGATCTGGCCCCGAGCACCAAACACCGCCTGAATATAGGGGCCGTAGCTGTTCACATCCGGCATCATCACCACCACGTCTTTCGGGGTGAGGGTGGGATCCTGTTCGAACAGCGCCAGCAGCCGATCGTGCAGCACTTCCAGCTCGCGCATCGGGCCGTGGCAGGCGTGGATCTGCAGGGATCCATCCGCCGGATCGATCGGGCTCTTGTGATGACTGCTGTCGAGATCGAACTGACCGGCGCCTCGTTCTGCCAGCTCCAGCACATCCTTCTGGATGGCGCGCAGCAGGCTGACATTGCCCTTGGCATCCACCTCGTCGATATCGACGAAAGCCTCGATTTGCGGCACCTCCAGCTCCATCAGCTGATGCAGGTAGTCGCGCCCCAACTTGCCCATGGAGGCGAGCAGCGGGTTGGCGGGGCCCTGCAGGGTCTCGATATCGGTGCCGGGCTTGAGCTTGTTCTCGAGGCGCGCCAGCGTCTTGCGATCGAGCAGGTCGCCCCAGTAGTAGCGGCAGGGGTTGGTGACGAACAGGTGCACCTCCACCTCCGGCCGACTGCCGAGGGCCAGCAGCGCCTCCACATAGCGCGGCGGCAGCGCCGAGATGCCGAACACAAAGACCCGCTGCGGCAGCTTGCCCGGCAGATCGGCGGTACGCTCCAGCTCGTGGATAAACTCCTCGTAGAGATTGGCTCGGTGGTAGCCGCTCGGAGAGAGCGCCAACGTGCGTGCCACCAGCTCGCGCCACAGCTCGGGCTGCCAATCCTGACCGCTCACCCCGGCCAGCTCCTGACTCAATCCTTCCCCCTCTTCCCAGCGGGCGATCCAGTCCGGCCGGTAAACCAGATACTGGTCAAAGAGATCCGCAACCTTCTGGCAGAGCTGCCACAGCCGCACCTGCTCGGGATCCTGTGCCGGATCCTCGTCCTCTCCACCGCCCAGATAGGCGGCAAGCGGGGCAAAGGCGGGGCGATCCAGCAAGGCAGGCAGAATAGTCATCAGCTGCCAGCTCATGGAGCCCTTGTTGTAGGGGCTCTGGCGCGGCACATCCGCCAGCACCCGGGTGAACATCTCCCAGATAAAGCTGGCGGGCAGCGGAAAGTCGATATTGGCTGCGATGCCGAAGGCTTTGGCCAGCTCCAGCTTGAGCCACTGGGCCATGCCCGGACTCTGCACCAGAATCTGCTCCCGATCGAAGGGGTGAGAGAGAGGGGCCTGCCGGATGCGGCTCACCAGCAGCTCTTTGAGCAGATCCAGCTGATTGGAGTGGTAGAGGGTAAACATGAGCAATTCCCGCCTGTGGATGAGAGGGGGCGAGGGAAAAGGCGAGCCATTTCCGTCACTTCACAAGAGAGGGAATTGTCGGGGATCGGGGGATAAGATGCAAAAGGCACTTGTGGCCAGCAGGCGGGCAAACCGTTGAACCATGAGGGGGGCCGCAGATTTGTGCAGCTGCCTCACCGCCCCGGAAAACGCAGACAGAAAAAAGCCGGTGCAGGGCACCGGCCAAAAGGCATTGGAAAACTCAAACTGACTGGCTGTTACCAGTTTTTGCCGAGACGGGCATCCACACTGAAAGCCCCTGCTCCAGCTGCCGCCAGCGCCAGGAAACCACCGGCGACGGAGACGTTCTTCATAAACATCAGCATCTGCATCTGTTCGGCAGGCTGGTAGTGGAAAATAAAGGCGGCCATCAGGGTGAAACCGGCCATCAGCACCGACAGGCTGCGGGTAAAGAGACCCAGCATGATGGCGAGGCCACCACCCAGCTCAAGCAGGATTACCAGCGGCAACATAAAACCCGGTACGCCCATCGCTTCCATATAGCCCTGGGTGCCGGCGTAACCACCGATCTTGCCCCAGCCCGCAATCACGAACATCAGCGCCAGCAGTACACGACCCGCCAGCAGCGCTACATCTTTCATCTTGTCCATTTCACTTTCCTCGTTTAACTCGTATCGCCACTGACCAATCAGGGCAGGTCAAATAACAGGGCCTGAGTGGCACTTGTCGCAACCAACTCCCACCGGTATTCATCACGACTGAGTACCCCGTCGCCGGGTCGGGCAGCCAGACCGTTGGTGGTCAGCTCCCCTGAAATCATCTGCAGGTAACCGTGTCGGCCAGCCAGTGCCCATTCGAGCGTCTCGCCCGGGGCCAGTTCCAGCCGCCATACGCGGGCCTGTTGGCGGATCCGCAGCGATCCCGCCTCGCCATCCGGTGACGCCACCAGCGTCATACCCGGTCTGGACTCGATCTTCTTCTGCTGATATCCGGGTGGCGTGCCGACTTCATTCGGCTCGATCCAGATCTGCAACAGGGAGAGAGGATCCGTCTGCGAGGGGTTGTACTCGCTGTGGCGGATCCCGCTGCCTGCGCTCATCAGCTGGAAATCCCCTGCCGGGATCTGCTCGGCATGGCCGAGGCTGTCCTTGTGCTCTATGGTGCCTTGCAGCACGCAGGTGAGGATCTCCATATTGGCGTGAGGGTGGGTGGCGAATCCGCCACCCGGCGCAACCAGATCCTGATTGATCACCCGCAGTACCGAGTGTCCCATCCACTCCGGGTCGTAGTAGTGACCGAAGGAGAAACTGTGGCGCGCGTCCAGCCAGCCAAAGTTGGCCTTGCCTCGCGCTTCTGCGGCTCTCAATTGCATCATGGTCTGCTCCTCATCTATCCGGGGTTCGACTTAGCGGGGGTTGCCACCACCGATGCCGAACGGAATACGGTATTCGCTGCTCTGGCCAGCCAGGCTGACGGTCACTGTGCCTTGCGTGCGCAGCGGCATGCGAACCTGCTGGGTGCCCATCAGGTTGGCGTGGACCGATGCCAGCAGATCACCAGACTCGTCACGCACCTCCAGCATCGGATTAGCTTTGCCATCCACTGCGGCAGTGGCGTTCCAGTTCACAAACAGCACGCCCGGGGCGGCGTTGATGTCAGCCGGTACGGAAGCCTGGGCGAAACCTGTGGTCATCAGGCCTGCAACGGCCAGCATCTTGATTACGTTTTTCATGTTCATTCAATCTCTTGTTTTATATGTCATTGCCAAGGCCGTTTCGGCCAGAATCAATGCATCCATGCAAGAGGTTATTCAAATAGTGTGTTGTTCTTTCACCGACGTCAGACAAACCGACTTGGTCTGTCACAGTGCGGAACTTCCCGCATATTTGGCCGCTCGACGTTCCTGCCGAAGCGTTGATTGAATATTAAAGTCGCTTGGCCTAACTTGTTAGCGAGATAATCTGGCAAACATATTCAAATAAATTGAAGGTGATAGATGGCCAAGGAATCGAACAAGGAGCGGGCGCTGACCCTGGAGGCAATCCGGGTGCTGGACGCCATCGACCGCCGTGGCAGCTTCGCGGCGGCGGCCGACGAGCTGGGCAAGGTACCTTCGGCATTGAGCTACACGGTGCAAAAGCTGGAAGATGAACTGGATGCCATGCTGTTCGACCGCAGTGGCCATCGCACCAAGTTCACCGCGGCGGGGCGCATGCTGCTGGAGCGCGGGCGGGTGCTGCTGGAGGCAGCCGAACATCTGGTGGGCAAAACCCGGGCGCTGGCCCGCGGATGGGAAACCGACATCACCATCGCCGTCGATGCGCTGGTACCCTTGCAGGCACTCTACCCCTTGGTGGATCGGCTGGCCGAGCAGACCGATACCCGGCTCAGGCTGCGGACCGAGGTGCTGGCAGGCAGCTGGGAGTGTCTGGAAGATGGCCGCGCCGACCTGCTTATCTCCTCCCTCAACCCGGATATCGTCATGACCGGCATCAAGCATCAGGTGCTGAAAGAGGAGGTGATGCTCTATGTCGCCCACCCCGACCACCCTCTCCATCAGGAGCCGGAGCCCCTCGCCGACGAGACCCTGCGCCGCTATCGCGCCATCGCGGTCGCCGATACCGCGCTGCGCAAGCCGGTGCTCACCTACCGCCTGCTCGACAAGCAGCCGCACCTCACCGTCAGCACCATGGCGGAGAAGCGCGACGCCCTGCTGGCCGGGCTAGGCATCGGCACCATGCCGCAGAGCTGGATTGAAGAGGACATCCGGGCCGGACGACTCAAGGTGATCAGTCCCGAGTACCGCCATCAGCTGCAGGTGGTACTGGCCTGGCGCCGCGATACCATGGGCAAGGCCAAAAGCTGGCTGGTGCGGGAGATCCCCAAACTGTTTGCGGCCGGTGAAAAATGAGATCCAGTTAACAGAAATGTTAATTGCGCGCCTCACTTGACACCCAATATCTTTGCTGATTTCATAGCCGCCTCATTGAACCCATGGAAGCTGTAGAAAATGAAAAAGACTTTGCTGGTAGCCCTCACCACCCTGCCCCTGTTTGCCAATGCTGGCCTGATGGACTCGCTGACCGACAGCGTCACCAGTAGCGTCAAAGATGCAGCCAACACCGCCGTATCGGGTGCCGTGGACAGCGCGTCCAACGAAGCCATCAAGAAGGCACTGGATATCAAGGAAGGCGGCTCCAACAAGCAGGCTATCAAAGAGAAGCTGGGCGCACCGGCCTCCACCAAGACCGAATCCGGCCTGGAAGTATGGACCTATGATCTGGATGCCCTGAACAAGGCCTCTCCGCTGCTGGCAGAAACCACCAAGACCCTGCTGAAAGATACCGACGCTGCCAAGAAGAACGTCGTTATCAAATTTGAAGGCGAGACCGTCAAAAAAGTAGACCTGACCGACAAGGCTCAGGGCTAAGTTCGCTCGTCCGGTTGAGTGGGCTGCACGCCCGCATCGGCACAGATAGCAAGAGGGGGAGCACCATGCTCCCCCTCTTTTTATTGGTAATCGCCTGCATTAAGCCAAGCTCTGCATGCAGCTCAACGCAGTAAGCACAAAAAGGGTGGCCTCGGCCACCCTTCGGTTTGTCACTGTCGTGCACAACAGCAGACGCTGTTACTGGTTCGCTTCGGCGAACTGCTTCATCGCTTCGGCGTGCTTGGTCATGCCGGCGGCACGCTCGTTGAGGTTCTTGATGAACTCCGCCTTCTTGGCCGGATCTTCAATGCGGTCATAACGTTGCTGCAGGTTGGCCTGGATCTGCTCCGGAGTCATGTTCTGCAGACGGGCCATCTTGTCGTGGCGGCCACCATGGTGTTTGCCACCCATCATGCCACCACCATCCATCGGGCAGTCCACCATGGCACCAGGTTGGCCGGTTGGGGCCGCTTCACTGGCGGCATAAGCGCCCAGCGGCAGGCCAAGGATCAGGGTGGCGGTCAGCAGGGTTTTGGTCAGCTTTTTCATGGTCTATCTCCTGTAGGGATGATTCTGGTTCGGCGTTCTTGCCTTGCCCTCAAGTAAACACCCTGTCGGTGTCTGAACTTTGCCAGCATCAACCTTTTTTGTAGCAGAGTGTGGCATCGTGCGGATCTGGCACACTTTGACACAAACCGCCGGGCGGATTTTCGTATACTCGTGCCAACGCCAAGCAGGGGAGGTATTCATGAATCAGGGCAGCACCCACATTCTGGTGGTCGACGACCACAGCGAGATCCGCGATCTCTTGAAGCGCTTTCTGGAGCAGCACGGCCTTCGGGTCAGTTGCGCCCGGGATGGCAAGGAGATGAAGCGACTGCTGGAGGAGCGGGAGTTCGACCTACTGGTGCTGGATCTGATGATGCCGGGTGAAGATGGTCTGACCCTCTGCCGCGAGCTGCGGGTCAAATCGAACCTACCCATCATCATGCTCACGGCCATGGGGGAAGAGACCGACCGCATCATAGGGCTGGAGATGGGGGCTGATGACTATCTGGCCAAGCCTTTCAATCCGCGCGAGCTGCTGGCGCGCATCAAGGCGGTGATGCGCCGCACCCAGGCCGACACCCAACCCGCCGCCGAGACCCTGACCCGGGATCTGCGCTTCGATCGCTGGCTGCTCGACGTCAATCGCCGGGAGCTGGTCGATGAGGATGGGGTGGGCCTGAGCCTCTCCACCGCCGAATTCGATCTGCTCAAGGTGTTTCTCGAACGCCCGCAGCGAGTGCTGAGCCGGGATCAACTGCTGGATCTGGCCCGTGGCCGCGAGGCGGTAGCCTTCGATCGCGCCATCGATACCCTGGTGAGCCGCCTGCGCCGCAAGCTGGAGCGGGATCCCAAGAATCCGGAGCTGATCAAGACCATCTGGGGTGGCGGCTATATGTTCTCCGCCGACGTGACGCAGGTTTAAGCAGTGGGCACCTTGCGACGACTGTGGGCACGGATGTGGCCCAAGGGACTGACCGGGCAGATCATTCTGGTGGCGCTGGCGGGCTTGATCCTGATCCAGCTGCTCAGCATCCAGATCTACCGCACGGATCGGGAGGAGGCGCTCGGCTTCGTCAACAGCCGCAACGCCATGCAGCGGATCATCTCGGTGGTGCGGCTGCTCTCCCTCTCCCCCCCGTCCCTCTATGACGAGATCCTCAAGGCGAGCCGCAGCGAGACCCTGCTGCTGCGCCTCTCCGACGAGCCGCTGCAACCGGATAACCGCAGTCCCCGCTTCGAGCAGCTGGTGCGCTCGCGCCTCAACTACCCTCCCGGCCTCACGGTCGAGATCAGTGCCGAACTGAAGGAGGATACCCAGCGCAGCAAGGCGTGGGAACATCATGCCCGCATGATGCGGGATCGCAAGGGACCGCCCCCGCCGCGGGATATGCGGCTCTACGGCTCCATCGAACTGCCGCAGGGGGGCTGGCTGCAGTTCAGCTCGCTGGTCGACAAGGAGGCGGGTAGCTGGTCGTGGCAGACCACCCTCAACCTGATGCTGGTCGCCAGTCTGGTTATCGGGCTGATGGTGCTGCTGTTTCGCCGTGCCACCCGTCCGCTCAAGCAGCTGGCAGGCAATGCGGAGCGGCTCGGACGGGGCGAGGATATCGAGCCCTTGAAAGAGGAGGGGCCGACCGAGATCCGCGAATCGATTCAGGCCTTCAACCGGATGCACACCCGGCTCGACCGCTTCGTGCAGGACAGAACCCGGATGCTGGCGGCCATCTCCCACGACCTGCGCACCCCCATCACCAGCCTGCGGCTACGCACCGAGTTTCTGGCCGATGGCGAGGACAAGGAGCGCATCCAGCAGACCCTGCAACAGATGGAGCAGATGCTGGCGGCCACCCTCAGCTTTGCTCGCGAGGAGGGACAGCAGGAGGCTACCCGCGAGCTGGATCTGGTCAGCCTGCTGGTCAGCCTGTGCGATGACTATGCCGATACCGGCCAGCCGGTCACCTGTCTGGCGGAGGGCAAAGAGGTCTACGCCTGCCGGGCCAACACCCTGCGCCGGGTGCTGCAGAACCTGATCGGCAACGCCATCAAATATGCCGGCAGTGCCGAAGTGTCGCTGGAGCGGCGCAAGGAGGAGCTGTTGATCCGGGTCTGCGATAACGGGCCGGGGATTGATCCGGCGCGGCTGGAGGATGTGTTCAAGCCCTTTGTGCGACTCGATGAAGCACGCAATACCGAGTCAGGCAGCGTGGGGCTCGGGCTCTCCATTGCCCGCACCCTGGTCCATCAGCACGGCGGCGAGCTGACCCTGCTCAATCGGCCACAAGGGGGACTGGAGGCGCGGATCAGCCTGCCGCTGTAAGTAGTCACTCTATCCGCCAGCCTTGTCATGGCGCCGTTTGCATCATGCAAACTTCATCATGTGAACGCTTGTTCTTCGATGAGAAAGGTGGTGATAATCGGTGACCACGGGACGATATACGGCAACGGATTGGAGCAAGGATGGCCTCTTCCAGGACAGGAGTCATAGTCAGTATCGGGTGGAGGCTCCTGCTGCTCGCCCTTACCCTGCCTGTCTGGGCCAAAGCCCCGGAAGAGCCGATCATCATTACCAACTCCAAAGCCTGGCAGCCCTTCTCCTATATCAATGAGTCGGGCCAGCCGGATGGCCTGCTGATCGATTTGTGGCGTGAATATGCCCGGGTGACCGGCCAGAAGATCGAGTTCAGGCTGGTCGACTGGCAAGGCTCCCTCGACCTGCTCCATGAGGGGAAAGCGGACGTTCACGCCGGACTGCTCTGGTCACCGGAGCGGGACAAACTTTTCGACTATGGCCGGCCTCTCGCCCAGCTCGACTCCCAACTCTTCTTCTCGAGCGAACTGCGCGGCACCGATGTACATTACTACCTGCTCCATGAAACGGTCGGTGTGGTAGCCGGTGGCTACGAGGAGTATTACGCCAGACGCTACTTCCCCGGCACCAGACTACAGACCTTCGACGACAATGACACCCTGCTGGCGGCGGCCTTTCGGGGCGACATAAAAGCCTTTATCGCCGATCTGCAGGTCGCCAACTTCTACATCTATACCTCGGACGATCCCACCCGTTTTATTCCGGTTCGCCACCTCTATACCGACCAGATCCGCTTTGCGGTGAAAAAAGGCAACCTTGCCCTGTTAAACCGGCTGGAAGAGGGATTCGCCCAGCTCAAAGAGAGCGATCGGGAGCGGATCATCCGCAAGTGGATGCATGTCGAGACCGTCTACCCCATCCATCTCGGTCCCTGGCTACTGTTTGCCGGAGTGTTAATCATGGTGGCCTACATAGTGCAACTGCGCCGCGCTGTTGCCAGCCGCACCACCGAGTTGAGCCGCGCCAACGCCAGACTGGAGAAACAAGCCAGTACAGATCCCCTTACCGGCCTGCTCAACCGACGGGCATTCATGCCCGCTATGGAGCAACGACTGGCAAGCGGGGAACCCTGTGCCCTGCTGCTGTTCGATGTGGATCACTTCAAGGAGACCAATGATCGCTTTGGTCATGGCATCGGGGATCTGCTGCTGGAAAAGCTGGCCACGACTGTGGCCAACCTGTTGCCCGAAGAGGCTCTGCTGGCCCGCATCGGCGGCGAAGAGTTTTGCCTGCTGCTGCCGCTGGCCACATTGGCAGAGACAGAGCAATGGGCCGAGCGTATCTGCCTGGAGAGCAACCGGCAAACCCTGCACACCAGCAGCGGCGAGGTGACCCTCTCCATCAGCACCGGGGCAGTCTGGGTCGCCGCAGAGAGACAGGCTGATGCCGACCAGCTACTACGGCAGGCTGACGCCCTCATGTATCAGGCCAAGGGACGGGGGCGCAATACCTGGCAAGCCGCCCCTTATCAGGCATAGCCCCCTGACCGACACGCAATAAAAACGGCCGCCATCGGAAGATGGCGGCCGCATAACAGGTTCCCTATCAGAAGTTGTAGGTCACGCCCAGGTTGTAGCGGCGACCATCCAACACAGTGCCATAGCTGCTGTAATCCACCGTCTTGTCGAACAGATTGTAGACCCCGACGGTCAGATCCAGATGCTTGTTGGCCTTGTAGACCAGGCCCATGTCAAAGAAGGTATAGGAAGGGGTCCCTTCCGCCATCTTCACACGACTCAGGTACTCTGAGGTCTCGCCACGGAAGTTGACCCGTGACCAGAGGCTGAGATCCTCGGTGGTTTGCCAGTCAACACTGCCGTTGAACATGTGACGGGGCATCTGGTTGAGGGCATGACCCGCCAGTGGACCACTCTTCTGCTCAGACTGGGTAAAGGTGTAGCTGGAGCTGACCGACCAATCCTCATTGATGGCCCAATCCATCATCCCCTCGACACCGCGCATGTTCGCCTTGTCGACGTTGACCCGATCACTGATGAAGTCATAACTGTGACCATTGAGGGTACAGGCGGGATCACTCTTGCTGGTGCAGCGACGCACTTCGGAGATCTTGTTCTTGAAGTCGGTGTTGAACAGGGTAACCCCGGCGTTGAAGCCCTGATGACCGTTCCACAGCAGGCCGATCTCTTCACTCACACTGGTCTCGGGTTTGAGGTCCGGGTTACCGACCAGCATACCATCCAGGCTGCCACCACCGGTGACCTGACCCCAGTTGGCCGCCGACATCCGCAAGTCAGGAGAGCGGTAACCGGTCGATACGCCTCCTTTCAGGGTCCAGCTATCATCCAGATGCCAAACGCCGTAGAGGCGCGGGCTCCAGTGAGAGCCGTAATTTTGATCCCGATCCATGCGGGCGCCCCCTGTCAGGGCAAAGCTGTCAGTGAGTGACCACTCATCCTCGACAAACATCGCCCAGCTCCAGCGGGTAAGTTGCTCGGCAGGGTTGGCCACTTTCAGGGTATTGCCCTGATCATGCAGATCCTCATAGCGATATTGACCACCGACACTCAGGTAGTGATCACCCAGAATAAACTGGGTATGGGTATCGGCGATGGTGTTGGTAAGCTCCATCTTGCGGCCGGGGTTGGTGTTGGTCTCCTGCTGCAGATAACTGCTGGACGAGCCGAAATCATACTGACCATCATGGGTCAGCGCATAGTTGGTGCGCTCGTAGCGATTGAGACTCTCTTTCGCCTTGGCATCCAGCGAATTGCCTGCCGTGCGATCCCGATCCTGCAGAATGCGACTGGCTTCCAGATCGAAGCGGTTGTGCTCGTCAGGCTTGAAGCTGAGCACAGCCGTGCCACTGCGAGTCTCCTGCTCGGCAAAACCCTGGATAAATTTGTCTTCACCACGATGTGCGAGCTGACCATTGAAACGCAGCCCCAACACGCCATCGATCAGTGAACCTGCGGTATAGGCATCGGTCTGGAAACTGTTGCCAGCATCCTTGTTCTCCTGGAAGGTCGAATCAGCATGAACCGAGCCCTGCCAGGCCAGACCGGTGGTCTTGCGGGTAATCACGTTAATCACGCCGCCCATGGCATCGGAGCCATAACGGGATGACATGGGGCCACGGACGACCTCAATCCGCTCGATTGCCTGCAGCGGCGGTAACCAGCCCTGCTCAATGCCCGGGCCATCGCTATTGGGACGAGTACCGCGGCTATCCACCTTCTTGCCATCAACCAGCATCAGGGTGTATTTCGACCCCATACCACGAATGCTGATATCACTGCTGCTGCCACCACCGGTCACCACCACACCGGGGACATCTTTCAGTGCGTCGGTCGCATCGCGATAGGCGCGTTTCTCCAGCTGTTCGCGAGTAATGACGGAGATAGAGGCGGCAGAATCTTCAATTTTCTGCTGGAAGCCGGAAGCCGTGACGACCATCACTTCCTGTTCGGAAGCTAGGGCGTGAATGGAGAAAAGAGAACCGATCAGCAAGGCAAGCTTGCTTGGTTGTATTGTTGTCATGATTTGGCCTGAACGTTTCAAGTAGGAAAGTGGCGTATTCCCTTACTTCACTCGTTACAAGACCCGGCCTCCTGCCGGGGACGGTGATTAATAAATGCTTATATGAAACGCAACTTATTAATCGGTCTGGATTGTAACGACCAGGACAAGATCAATCAAATGATAATCATTATCATTTACATAATTACAGTTAAACCCGCCCTGACGCAAAGTATGAGGCAGATGCTCTATAACATCATGATTTGTAATGATAAGTTTACTTATAGAAGAGACTGGTAGGAGCAGGCTGCAAGCCTGTGCTGATAACAACAGATCAGACACCTGGATTTCAGGCAATAAAAAACCCCGCTCGATGAGCGGGGTTCTTAAAATTGGTGCCTGGCAGTGTCCTACTCTCGCATGGCGAATGCCACACTACCATCGGCGCTACCGCGTTTCACTTCTGAGTTCGGCATGGGATCAGGTGGTTCCACGGCGCTATGGCCGCCAGGCAAATTCTTCATCGATTTGTCCGGAACAAATCGAAACCGCCGTAGGCGGGCCCGAAGGGTGAGGTTCAGGACGAACCGAATAATCTTGGAAAGCTGACGTGAGTAGTGATGTTGCGCTTAGCTTGTCACTATCACTGAATTTTGAGTAGTTCGCTCATTCGCTACAAGCCTTAGAACACTTCTTGGGTGTTGTATGGTTAAGCCTCACGGGTAATTAGTATGGGTTAGCTCAACACGTCGCCGCGCTTACACACCCCACCTATCA